>JAITXQ010000089.1 GCA_031284675.1 Rickettsiales bacterium
AAAACACAACGTTCTTGATGAGATTGCATAAAAAACTGGATTCCAGACTGGAATGACATCATAGGGGCACTGGAATGATACCATTATAGAGTGAAATGAGATCCCAGTGTTACGCACTGGGATGACAAAAAAAGGGTTACTGGGATACCATGTCATTCCAGCGTGTGACGCTGGAATCCAGACTTTAACTGATATGATTACAGAAAGAGAATTTATTAGGTAGTCATAAACACTGAAAGTGGCCAGTTTTGCCACTTTCAAGTGAAGAAAACCTCAACAAAGGTTTATGATATAATGTGACAGTGGCGCTTCTTTAAGAAGCACCATTTACCTAAGATTTTCCTAAGCCTGTAGTACCTATACACATTTCTTTTGAGTGCTATTCCATACTTTACCAGCAGGGCAGCACTGTTCTGCTGTATCTGGTGCTATTTTTGAAACAACTACAGGGGCACCAAAAAATACAGCAGTAAACGCACCCAATGCAAAAAGTGCAGGCCACGGCATTCTGCCAAATATTGCAAGCAAAGCTGCACCTATTGTCACTATCGTGATCATCGGCCCACCTAGGCCGTGAGTATAGTTTATTATTTTGCATATCACGGCTGATGTTTCATCAGCATTTGCATCAAACGCAAAGGAGAGAATTAAAGCCACAAGTAGAAGAAATTTTTTCATTACACCTCCAATAATTTCTATTTAACGCTAGATTATCCTTCACATTGATTAAATTTAAGTAAATGGTAAGGATTTTTTGCTTAAAAATATATTTTATTTCATTTAGAATACCTTTCTTGGTTTGTTCATATTACAGTGAATAAGTTATTACAGAAATTTTACAGTATTATTTATTGCCTTTATCGTGCTTTGATTGACACAATTTATAACGATGGGGTAGAACATGCAGGATATTTATCATTTTTAATCCTGTTATCGATATTTCCTTTTCTCATTGTTTTAATGGCTTTAATGTCAACATTTGCAAATTTCTTAGACCAATATAACATTGGCTGGTCGTCCATAATTGACAATATGCCACAGGATATTTTAGCATCTTTGATGCCGCGTATTAGAGAGATAATATCAGGTCCGCCACAAAGCTTACTGACTTTGGCAATTGTAGGCGCTGTTTGGACTGCTTCATCGACGATTGAAGGGTTTAGAACAATATTGAATAAAGCCTATAAAGTTCCGGTTTCGCCGCCTTATGTATTGAGAAGAGTGCTCAGTATATTACAGTTTTTAGTGATCACGCTTATTATAATTCTAACTATAGTGTTCTCTACATTAGTGCCAATGCTGATTGATTTTTCCTATCAGGGGCTAAGTTATACTAAATATCTGCTCATTGAGTTTGTACTTTTCACAGTAGTCTCTTGGCTATATTTTATGTTGCCAAATATAAAACAAAATTTATCAGATGTGTTTCCTGGATCTTGTGTAGCTGTTATTCTTTGGACGATTTCTGCTTCAGCCTTCAAGCAATACTTAAAAGCTTCCTTTGACCAACTGGATTTGATATATGGAAGTTTAGGTGGTGTAGTAGTGTCATTACTATTTTTTTATATGTTAAGTTTAATTTTTATATATGGAGCAAAATTTAATTTTCAGCTAAAATATTTCAATGGATCTCGCTAAGGAGAAAGAAATGGGTAAGTTAGAAGGTAAAGTAGCTTTAATTACCGGAGCCTCAGGTGGAATAGGCTCTGCTGTTGCAAAAAGATTTGTAAAAGAAGGTGCGTATGTGATTTTGATTTCAAGATCTATTAATAATCTCAAGCCACTATATAATGAAATTGAAGAGCTTGAAGAATTTAAAGAAGGCTCTGTTAAGTTAATTCAGCTTGATCTTTTGGATTTTGAGAATGTAAAGATACTGACAAACATGATAGAAAGTCTGAAATTATCAGAATCTGGAGCACTTGATATATTAGTCGCGTGTACTGGAATTTTAGGCAAATCGAATCCCGTTCATGACTGTGAGCTTGAAGAGCTACAGAATGTAATGAATACAAATTTTACTGCCAATTGGTACTTACTAAAAAACTTAGATCCAATACTAAAAAAATCTGATGCTGGAAGAGCGATATTCATGACTTCAGAAGTGACATTTTCTCCTTCTTCTTATCCATATTGGGTGCCGTATGCTGCAAGTAAAGCTGCTCTGGAAATAATGGTGAAAATATATGCATCTGAGACAAAACATACAAAATTATGTGCAAATGCTGTATATCCAGAAGGGCCTGTCGATAGTGGAGTATATAAGCAGGCGTTTCCTGGAAAAGACATATCTGAATTAGTGTCACCCGATAAACTAACAGATAAATTTGTGGAGTTAGCTTCTGAAGACTGCAGCGTATCAGGAGAAATCTTACCGCTCAGCAAATCTCTTGAATAAATTACATATAGCTAAGGTCTACCGACGATTTGAGAAACCGTCATCCGCTACTTGTTAGCGGGATCTATGGAATACCGCGAATAAATCGCGGTATGACGTAGGAAGATCTAATTTGTGCCAGCTATATAACCATAGTAATAGTCGTTAAGCCTAAAAGTAGTTAGCTATATAAGTTTAATAAAAATTCACATATACAGGAAAGGTTGGTAACATTACTTAAATAGGGATCATTATTATAATTATGCCAAAACGCACAGATATAGAATCTATATTAGTAATAGGAGCAGGCCCAATAGTTATAGGTCAGGCATGTGAGTTTGATTATTCCGGAACGCAAAGCTGTAAAGTATTAAAAAGTGAAGGTTATAAAGTCATTTTGGTTAACTCCAATCCTGCAACTATAATGACAGATCCTGAGTTTTCTGATGCAACGTATATTGAGCCGGTACTGCCTGAAATCATAGAAAAAATTATAATTAAGGAGAGGCCAGATGCAATATTACCAACAATGGGCGGGCAAACAGCACTCAATTGTGCAATAAAACTTGCAGATGATGGAGTGTTGGATACATATAATGTAAAGCTAATTGGTGTAAATAGAGAAGCAATTAGAAAAGCGGAAGACAGAGAATTATTCCGCCAATCCATGGATAAAATAGGGCTAAAATACCCCAAAAGTATCGTTATAAAGAATCAGGAACAAATAAAAGAAGCTCTGGATTACGTTGGGTTACCCGCAATCATCCGCTCATCGTTCACTCTTGGCGGTGCAGGTAGCGGTATAGCGTATAATAAAGAGGAATTTTTCAATATTGCAAATAATGCTCTGAAAATTTCACCAATAAATGAAATTCAAATAGATGAATCTATTATCGGCTGGAAAGAATATGAAATGGAAGTTATCCGCGACTGTAAAGATAACTGCATAATAATCTGTTCAATAGAAAATGTTGATCCAATGGGAGTGCACACCGGAGATAGTATCACAGTTGCTCCTGCTTTGACTCTGCGTGATGCTGAATATCAACAAATGAGAAATGCATCTATAGCAGTGCTGAGGGAAATTGACGTTAGTGCCGGTGGTGCAAATGTTCAGTTTGCAGTTAATCCTAAAGAAGATGGAAGCCTCGTTGTAATTGAAATGAATCCAAGAGTTTCTCGCTCTTCTGCACTTGCCTCAAAAGCAACAGGTTATCCTATTGCAAAAGTTGTAACTAAACTTGCTATCGGCTATTCACTCGATGAAATACGTGATGATTGCGCTCCAGTTATACCTGCTGCATTTGAACCAGTGATTGATTATATCGTCACTAAAATTCCTCGTTTTGAATTTGAGAAGTTTAAGGGGACGAATTGTGAACTATCAACTTCCATGAAATCAGTGGGGGAAGTGATGTCGATCGGCCGCACTTTTAATGAGTCGCTGCAGAAAGCTTTTCGCTCGCTTGAAACTGGGCTTACGGGACTTGATGAAGTGTTTTCTGAAGGCACGGATGTTGATCATATAAAATCTCAATTAGCAAAATTGCTGTCAAATAGATTACTAATTGCTGCTGATGCCATGAGCCACGGAATTAGCATAGAAGAAATAAATTCGATTACAGGTTATGATTTATGGTTTTTGCAGAATATACAGCAAATTATATTAGCTGAACAAAAAATTAAGGAAAACGGTCTTCCTGAGACTGCATATGAAATGTTAGAACTAAAAAAAATGGGTTTCTCGGATGCAAGGCTCGCAAAGTTAAACGGAAAAAAGGCAGAACAAATTGAAGAGATAAGAAAAAAATTTGGTATTAAACAGGTTTATAAGCGCGTAGATACTTGTGCAGCTGAGTTTGAATCGAGAACTGCTTACATGTATGGCTGTTATGAGGGTGATGTTGAAAATAAAACGGAATGTGAGGCGAGTGTCTCTGGTCGAAAAAAAGTTGTCATTTTAGGAAGTGGTCCAAACCGCATTGGTCAGGGTATTGAGTTCGATTATGCTTGCGTACACGCAGTTTCCGCTGCCAAAGAAATGGGATATGAAACAATAATGATTAACTGTAATCCCGAAACCGTTTCAACTGATTATGATACCGCTGATCGTTTATATTTTGCCCCACTGATTGCGGAGGATGTACTTGAAATACTAAATAAAGAGCAAGAGAATGGCATACTGGTTGGTGTAATAGTTCAAATAGGTGGTCAAACACCTTTAAAGTTAGCCAAAGTGCTTAACGAGAGAGGTTTCAAAATTCTGGGAACTTCGTTTGATTCTATTGACCTTGCAGAAGATCGCATGAGGTTTAAAAATCTTGCTTTGCAACTTAATTTAAAACAACCTGAAAACTCTATCTGTCATTCTATTGAAGAAGCATTAATCAACGCAGAAAAGGTGGGGTTTCCACTAGTAGTCAGGCCATCATATGTCCTCGGTGGTCAATCCATGTCGATTAGACACGATACTCAGAGCTTTAAAGAATACGTCTTAGATCAAACTAAAATTTTTGAACACGGGTCACTGCTTCTTGATAAATTTTTAGTCAATGCAGTTGAGGTTGACGTTGACGCTATATGTGATGGAGAAAAAGTTTTTATTGCGGCTGTGATGGAACATATCGAAGAAGCTGGTATCCATTCTGGCGATTCAACATGCTCAATACCGACAAATACATTGAGTGATGAAGTAATAAAAGAGATCGAGCTACAAACTGAGAGGATAGCTCTTGCACTAGAAGTGAAAGGTCTGATAAACATTCAGTTTGCTGTTCAAGAGAGTGATATATACATACTTGAAGTGAATTTAAGGACCAGTCGTACAGTTCCTTTTATTTCCAAGGTAATCAATATTCCTATTGCAAAGCTTGCCACTCAGGTTATTTTAGGCAAAAAATTAGACCAAGAAAAAAAATCTCTCGATCATTTTGCAGTTAAAGCTGCTGTTTTTCCATTCACGCGCTTTTCGGGAATTGACACTCTGCTTGGTCCTGAAATGAAATCAACAGGAGAAGTAATGGGAATTGACTCATCGTTTGAAGCTGCACTTGCAAAAACGCATATGGCTGCAGGATACAAGTTACCAACAGAAGGAACAGCTCTGGTTTCAGTAAAAGATGATGATAAGGAGTATATATTGCCAGTTGCACGAATGTTGAAAGAACTAAGTTTTGAAATATATGCCACCAAAGGTACAGCTTCGTATCTGAACAATAACGGCATTGCTGCAAAAGCTGTAAATAAAGTGAGAGAAGGCAGACCCCACATAGTTGATATGCTCAAAGATGGAAAAATAAACCTAGTGATCAATACTTCAAAAGGTGTAAAATCAGTCTCAGACAGCAAAGATATTCGCAGAACTGCTATTTTGCAAAATATAGCTTACAGCACCACAGCTTCTGGAAGTAAAGCGTTAGTGCTTGCAATTCAATATGTAAAGAATAGCAAACTGGAAGTGAAGTCATTACAGCAGATACAAAACGTTTAAATACCATAACTAAAATAATTCATTCCTCTATCTCGGAATCGTGGTAGAGGAATGTAAGTTAAATTTTTTTATTGACTTGCCTATGTATTATACGCTAATTCTGGATTAAAAAGAGAATAGAAAAGGCAGGAGAGTAGGGTAAACTCAACAAATACAAAAAAAATAGATGAGGTTACCCATGGAAGATATAACAAAACTGTTTTGTTTGGT
>JAITXQ010000055.1 GCA_031284675.1 Rickettsiales bacterium
TTTATAACAAACAACGTAGACATTCTACTATTAACTATTGCATTCCTGAACTTTTTGATGCATCATTTCCTTGACAAAAACGTCTTAACTTTCTCTCTACTTTTTCTGGGTAAGGTCACTTTCCAATCTGACTTCACTCCTAATTTTTTTCTCATTGATTTGCAGCAGGTTCTTTGTTATAGTTCACAGTTATGCAAAGAGACTTCAAAGCCTTATTTGCAACCAGTGACTAGAATTATTTATCATACTTTGGAGCTAAGTAAAAAATTATTGTATATGATAATATTAATAACAAATGATGACGGTTTTGAAAGTGAAGGAATAAAATTACTCAAAGGGGTTGCACGAAATTTTGCATCGGAAATATGGATAGTGGCACCAGATACTGATAGGAGCGGGGCTTCAAGATCTCTTGATTATCCAGTGAAGCAATCTATTAGAATAAACCAACATAGTGAAAGGGAGTTTAGTGTGTCTGGTACTCCTGCAGATTGTGTCATTATTGCGCTAAATAAGGTTATGGATAAAAAGCCAGACTTAATATTATCTGGAGTAAATATTGGATCAAACGTTGGGGACGATATTTGTTATTCAGGAACAATTGGCGCTGTAATGGAAGGCGCTGCAAGGTCTATACCTTCTATTGCACTAAGCCAAGTGTATCATGGTGAGATAAACTGGCACAATACAAAGGTTTTTGCATCAAAGGTTATTGCCAAACTAGTTGAGGTTGGCTGGCCTAAAAATATAGTGATGAGTGTAAATTTTCCTGCTACAGAAAAAGTGAAAGGGGTAGAATTCGCTGAACAAGGTGAATATAACATTGATGGAGATTTAACTTTTACTGAAAATTCGAATGGCTCCTTAAGCTTAAATTGGTTTCGAGAGCACTCGGGTAGTGGTAGTGTAGGTAAAATCAAAGAAGGATTTATTACTATCACACCAGTAAAATTAGATTTTACAGATTATGATATACTGAATGCTATGAAAAATTCTTATGCAGACGAATTTTCTTCCATAGCTAATTGAAAAAAAACATTTGCAAATCTTTTATCGTTGAATAATATACGGATAGTCAGACATAACTACCTCCTAATTCGCACCTTTTAGGTGCGAATTGAGGGCTTTTAATGGATATGATTGCGCAAAACTTTGCACCATAACTTAAGTAGGAAATTGTTTGGCTACCGGTAACCTGTGATTTTTATGCAACTATGTTGTCTGATCTGTTAAATAATTGGCTTATCTATTTTATTGCAACGTGATTCAGTTTTTTTAATGTATAAACTCTCCAATCCCACCTTATAGTTAGGATAAATTAGAGAGACATTAAGGTCTTTTTTAATTTTTGCATTACTTACTTTTTTTAATCCTAAATAAAAACTCTGTGCATAATCGGATAAGGAAGAAACCTCAATTGGCTTTGGAGCGCTAACATTTAGAAGTTTGGCTGCATATACTACCACTTCAGATTGTGTAGCAGGTAAATCGTCTGCACAATTGTATATTTCACCAGGTTTTATATTTTGTATGGAAGAAAATAGAATATTCGATATATCTTCAACGTGAATACGAGAAAAAAAATGCCCTTCTTTTTGTACATTTCTTGCTTTATTAAGCTGTAAATCAACTAATACGTTTCTGCCAGGGCCGTATATTCCAGCTAAACGAAAAATATGTACAGGCAATTTACTATTTAGCCACTTCTTTTCGGATCTAAGGCGATTTTCTCCTCTGCTTTCTACAGGTTTTGTTTTAGATTCTTCTGTAACCCAATTGCCAGCGTGATCACCATAGACACTAGTTGCAGACAAATAACCGAGCCATTTGATATTTTGAAGACAATCACCGTATCTTTCCAGCACATCATCGCCATCTGTAGGGATAGAAATTAAAACATGCGTTGCGCTTTTAAGCAGGTCTTGGTTAACTTTCTCATAATTAGAGAGGTTTACATTAGGTATGTCTTGATTTTTTGAAGTACCGCTAACTTTCCAACCTAAATTCAGTAGTTTTTTCGATAAAAATTTAGCTACGTATCCATAACTAAAGCAAAACAAGTGCATAGAAGCTAGTTGCTGAAATTTTTCTTGATAAACTCTATACCTAATTTTATTCCCTCTTCATTAATAATATGCCCTAATGCATGAATTGGGTGTCCTTCAACATTTATTCCATTTTCTTTCAGAGCTTTAACTGCTAAGTCAAGAGATGAAAAAGGTACCACGTCATCAGCATCACCATGGATGATGCATATGTTAGGTTTTGATTTGATCTCTTGTGCAACTTTTAAAGGTGAAAGAAATCTACCAGAATATGCAACAACTGACGCACAAGATTGAGAGCGGGTGAGGGCTGCGTGTATCGCAAGCATTGCTCCTTGAGAAAATCCAACTAAAGAAAGTTGTGTATCTTTTAAGTTAAGCTCTTTTAATTTTGTATCAATAAAGTGATTTACAATTGGTGTAGCATTTTTTACTCTATTATATAGCGCTTCCTCGCTACGATCTTCCAAGCTGAACCACTGATAACCGTCACCTATTTCTCTTTCAAACGGAGCATTGGGTGCTGCAAAATATGAATTGGGTAAGAACTTGCTCATAACTTTAGCAAGGTGGATGAAGTTATCGCCACTTGAGCCCCAACCATGTAAAAAAATAATCAAATTTTTCTTATTTTCACTTGCACAAATTTCTGGGCCTTTAAGTTCAATCATTTCTTTTCTTTTTGTGTCTATACTTTTATTTAACACTGATTTTCAAATTTGTAAAAACTATATTAAATGCTTTTTCTATTATAAAGAGAAAAAGGAAATCATGCTAATTGCTTGTGAAAAGATTTATTTGGATATATATTTAAGTTTATTTAATAAGAACTATGGGCATTGATAATAAAGTAGTTTTTAGGATTTATAAACCAACAAGAACTGCAACACAATCTGGTTTAGGTAATACAAGTTTCTGGCACCTAGAAATTGAATCTAGTTCTTACTACATTGAACCTTTGATGGGGTGGGTTGGTTCGAAAAATCCAAAAAAACAGATTGTGTTAAAGTTTGATTCTCTTGAAAAAGCAGTATTCTACGCAAAAAAACGCAACGTTAAATACATAATTGAAATGCCAAAAAATGTTAAGAGGTTGCCAAAATCTTATGCAAGCAATTTCATACCAAAGTAAGTTTTATTGTGGTATGCTCATCTGTAAAAGACAAGACTTAATCTAACAGACAAGGATTAACTGACAGATGAATTGACATAGTCAAAACTGATATTTGCAGCAGGTCTATTTTTAGTATAAAATAGTAAAATAATTAGTAATTTATCTGCATAGCATAATTTTGGTACAATCTGTTACGGTGTTGTATATGTGGTATATTAAAAAGTTGGCTAGCGTTGATTCAGTATTTACTATAGAATTGATTATTAACTAAAAACCTTACTTATGTATAAAATACTAGTTTTACTGTTGATAATATTGTCACTTAAGTTGCTTGCAGTCGAGATTGAAATTATTGCAGATGTAAATGGTGAGCCAATTTCAAATTTGGATATCGAAAAACGCATTAACTTAATAAATTCATTATTTGGCACTCAGAGTGTTGATCAAAAGGAGGTAAAGTCTCAAATTCTGAGGCAGCTAATAGACGAAATTATCATTGTCAGCGAAGCGCAGAGATTGAATATAAAATTGAGCAGCGAAGAGTTAAATAATGCTATCGTGTTATTCTTAACCCAAAGTTTTAAACTTAAGGCTGATGAAGTTGATCAATACATAGAAAAGCATAATATAGATCTTGGTATTTTAAAAAAACAAATAAAATGTCACCTGCTGTGGAGCAAAATTATTGAAGCGAGAATCGTGCCATTTATCAATATAAGTGATAAAGAAGTGAATAGTGTAAAAGGGCAAATAGAAAAGCCGGATTGCCTTATCACGTTTCAAGAATTTATAATTCCCGATCAGAAAGACAAGAACATTTATGGTATGGCTGAAGATTTAGTAAAAAAATTACGCAATAGTAATAATCCAGAATCTCCAATAAAGATGCGTAAAACAACAGTTAATTTAAATCAATTGAAAGGCAAACTCAAGAGCGTTTTAGAAGGATTAGAAATCGGCGACATAGCCGATCCAGTAAGTTTCAGCGAAGGTTACTCTATTATAAAAGTAATAGATAAAGTACAACTTAATCATACGCTGCTGGAAAGCACTTTAAAATTAAAACAGATTGTGGTTAAAGGTTCAGAAAGTTTATTAGATAGTTTAAAGGAGCAAAAAGTTAATTGTTCAAATTTTGACGAATTAGCAAGTAATTTTCAGCTACCAGATGCAAAAGAATTTGAAATAAAAATGCGAGATTTAAATCCTGATTTACAGATTTTATTTAGTAAAACAAGTGTGAATGAAATAGTAGAATTCAGAGAAAATAGCACTACAAGGTTAATGATGTTGTGTGATATCAAGAGTGATGTAGCAGATATAGAAGCAATTAAACAGCAGATGTACCAACAAAAGATTATGATACAAAGCAACTTGCTATTGGATGATATGCGTAAAAATGCAGCTGTCAGTTACCGGTATAGTTGAAGTCAGAGGTTAGGTTATGAATAGCTCTACTTTCCCAAATTTCTCGTAAACGTTCACGCAATGGCGTTAACTTAAGAGCCTCCATTAGCAAACTCTCCTAAAAACGTGATGACGTTTAGGCTTATTCATTTTATTGCGGCTATACAATCGTCCTGGTCGGATTTTAACTTTAGCGCGTATACTTGCTCTGTCAAAAAGGGCTTGAAAGTTTTTTGGTGAACAATCTCTTATAAACGCTAATTCTGCAGATTAAATAATCAAATTTCAGTAAAAAATGTTTCGCAAGCAGTACGTGGGTGCACATACATCTATCGTATGTGCGCTGCATTTTTCTGATTTTTTTTTACACGGGGGGATTCTATGCCTAAAATCCCATATTCTTGACAAAAAACCACTACTTAATAAAATTGATAAAACAATGAATAGATAGTATTTACAATAAACTGTATATTTTCCAGGAAATTGACTATGCTAAAAGCATGCAAAAACGTCATATAACTATTTGTTTTATACTGCTTTTTATAATAGGGGTGTTATTTTTGATGCGTCCTATGATTTTTCTGTGCCTAATATCCATTATTGTTGCATATTTATTTAATCCGCTAGTAGTAAAGTTTGAAAAATACAGAATACCGCGCTTATATTCTGTAATTATTATAATACTTGTCTTATTGATGGCTTTTATATTAGTTATTACATTTGTTTTACCTATTATATATGTTCAAATTACCTCAATATTAAATTTCTTAGTAAGTAAAGCGCCTTCATTAAAGCTTAAAGTAATCCCTTCTGTATTAGAATTTCTTAATATAAAAATCGAGGATGATTTATTTGATCACTTATCTAAAAATCTAGCAGAAAATTACAGCGATTATGTATCTTATTTCATAAATGCTCTTGATATTGCCAGTAATTTTATAATCCAAGTGTTAAGCTCGAGCTTTAGCTTGATTCATATGGTATCATTAATGGTGATCACTCCGGTAATGTTTTTCTATATATTACGTGATTGGCCTTTAATTGTAGCAAAAGCTAGTAGGTTAGTTCCTGTTCCTTATAGAGAAGGAGTTGCAAATTATTTTTCAAAAGTGGATTTCATTATATCTAATTATCTAAAGGGGCAGGTAAATGTGTGTATTACCATGATGATCCTTTACTCTGTGGGTCTTAGTATAATCGGATTGGAACATTCCATTACTATTGGAATTTTATCAGGAACGTTAACATTGATACCTTATATAGGATCATTATTATATACCATTATTGGGTTTTTGAGCGCTGTTACTCAATTTAGTGGGTGGTTTGAAAGTGCTGCTGTTTTGCTATTATTTAGCATTGGACAATTAATAGACTCAAACATATTAGCTCCTTTATTAATAGGAAAAAAAGTTCATATACATCCAACTGTAATTATTCTTGGAATTACTATATGTGCTTCATATTTTGGATTTATAGGTATATTACTTTTTATTCCAATAATAGCAATGTTCAATGTATCAGTAGAATGTGCAATCAATAAATATTTTAAAAGTGAGTTCTATAAAAACGGCTAATGTGCAATTAAATTTATTTAACAATAATCAAGCTGATTATAGTCGGCAAAATTACATCATTTTAGATGAAAATAAGCACATTTATAACTCAGTAATTGATGATTTATCTTGGAAATGTCTGATTCTTTTTGGACCTAAAAGCTCTGGTAAAACTCATCTCGCTCATATTTGGCAATCAATAAACAATGCAATTTTTATCAATGTGAATAATTTTGTAAGCGAGATTAGGTATAGCAACGCTTTTATTTTAGAAGATGTACAAAATATTAAAGATGAAGCAATGTTGTTACATTGTTACAATTACATGAAAGAAAATAACAAGAGACTGCTAATCACTTCTTCAATTTCACCAAAAAAGCTTAACTTCAAACTAAAAGATTTAAGTTCTCGAATACTGTCAGCTATCAGCGTAAAAATTTTATCTGCAAGCGAAGAATTATTAAGAATTATGCTAATAAAACGATTTTCAGATAAACAGTTAAAAATTGATTTGAAAGTGATTAATTATATTTTAGCAAGAATAGAACGTTCCTTCTACAGCATTGATGAAATTATAGAGAAGATAGATAACGAATCTATGGGGTCAAATGTGACCATTCCTTTTATTAGCACTTTATTGAAAAAAGATGCTATGTGATTCCTCCTTTTGCAGAGCATTCATTGTATATATTAAAATTTTATTAATATCCATCGTAACTGAAATCTCTATTTGTTTATATTCGAACTATAATAAATATTATGTTATAATAAATATAAACAGATACAGCTAAGGATCGCCCCATATTATAGTAAAATTCACTTTATGAGGTGTTTTTTATAGATTTTATGTTATAATTTTAACCATGGTAAGAGTGAGATTAAATTTTAAAAAAAGGTTAAGGCGAAAGTTTATGGTGCTTATTTTATTGATAAATGCTTTGTTTGTCTCATATTTTTTAATAAGGAATATAAGTGACACTTCCAATCAAATTATAGTCAAAGAAATAAATATAGGAGCTGATAATGAAAAATAAACAGTCACAAGATAAAAATGAAAATCTTTACATAACATATTACATAGATGCTTTGGTTTCAGAGAGGTCTGCAACACAAAATACTTTGGAAAGTTATCGTTCAGATTTACATCAGCTTGAAGAATTTTTATTGGGAAGCAACACTACCTTGGTTGGTGCAAACAAAACTAATATTAAAGATTATGTGAAGTTTCTACGCACACACAAAAAATATAAGAGTAGCTCTATATCAAGAAAAATATCCGCTATGAAAAATTTTTATAAGTGCCTATTTAATGACGGAATAATAGATTTTAATCTAGCCCCGGCTAATGATGATGAATTAAAAAATCCAAAAGTTTCTCGTCCTTTACCCAAGTATTTAAGCGTTAAAGAAATACTTTTGCTAATAGACACAGTAAGAAAATCAGCAAGCGAATCGAATAAAGAGATAAGCAGTAAAAGGCTATGTGCTATCTTAGATATCCTTTACTCTTCTGGCATGCGTATTTCTGAACTAATCAATATGAAGTTGTGTGAAGTGTCACATTTAGTAAACAATAATGACAAAGAATGCTATATAATAATAAAAGGAAAAAGTGGTAGAGAGAGGCAAATCCTTTTTAATGAGCAAGCATTGCGAAGCCTTAGAAATTATTTATCAGTCCGCAACAATCTGATTTCTCACGGAAAGGAGTCTGATTGGTTATTCCCAGGTGATAAACCTAACAAACCAATTACAAGGCAGAGAATCGGCCAATTAATGAAGGAATTAGCAAGAAAATGCAATATTGATGAAAATAAAATCTCTCCACATGTGATTAGACATTCTTTTGCTACTCATCTACTGGATAGTGGAGCAAATATTGTGTTGATACAGAAAGTCCTTGGCCATACCAACCTTTCTACAACACAAATATATACTCATATTGCTAACGAAAAATTAAAGAACAAATTAACTGATTCGCATCCTATCACTCAGATGATCAATAATTAAATTTATTGTTTTTAATTCGTAGTAAAGTTAAATTCAAAATAAGTTTATGTGGGTTTATGATTTCAAGTTTGTTGTTTAATTTCTTTCTTATATTATGGGAAGTACTCTATACTTTAATTACTCTCCCTGTAATTCTCTTCCCTGCGCGTATAATAACTATTTTCCTCGTCTGTTCAGTAAGAGTCGTATTGTTCATGCTTCGTTTATTATGTGGAGTTGAATATGAAGTTAGGGGGATGGAAAACATTCCCAAACAGCCCTTTGTAATTGCTTCTAAACACCAATCTCCATTTGAAACATTTATTTTTATACTTTTATTTAGAAACGTAGTTTTTATTTTAAAACGTGAACTGAAATGGGTTCCATTCATTGGCTTATATCTCATGGCGCTCAGAATGATTTTTATTAACCGCTCAGATGGTATCAGTTCTATACGCCATATCATTAAATCAGCAAAAATGCGTGTAAAAGAAAATAGAAGCATAATAATATTTCCTGAAGGCACAAGAACAGCTATAAACCAAAATATAAAATATCAACCAGGTATTGCTGCTTTATATAGCGTATTATCTGTTCCCGTATTACCGGTAGCTTTAAACACTGGTTTGTTTTGGCCCAAAAGCATACTTTCCCTAAGAAAGAATCCCGGAAAGGCGATAATAGAGATATTGCCTCCAATATCTCCTGGGTTAAACAAGGATGAATTCTTGCAAAATTTAGAAAAAATTATTGAAGAGAAAAGTAGCAAATTAACTGCAGAAAAAACTAATATTGCAAATTAGTAAAAAAATTTTATAATAAGAGAAAAGTAAAGTGTTTTAGGTATTAATATATGGCAAACCATAAGAGTGCTAAAAAAATGATAAAGGTAATAGCAAAGCGCACTTTAATAAATAAGATGCGTAAAAGTCAAACTCGCACTGCTATTAGAAAATTGGTTGATATAATTAAGTCTGGTAACAAAGAAAATATTATTTTAGCATTTCGACACGCTGAATCTAATTTACACAAGTGTGTGAATAAAGGTGTTATTCATAGGAATACTGCTGCGCGTAAAATAAGTCGCTTAAATGCAAAAGTAAAAGCATTGATGACCGCTTAATACGGTTAATGTAAAGTTAACCGTATTAATATATACTCTTCAGTTTGTATACCTTGTATAAAATTTAAGTAGCTTAAGCGATGGATAAAAAAGCATTATTAGAACTAAGTGATGGATCAAAAATTGAGCTACCCGTATTAAGTGGAACAATAGGTCCCGATGTATTAAATATTAAGGATTTATATAAAACAACCAGATTATTCACTTACGATCCAGGGTTTGTTTCCACAGCCTCATGTTCTTCTACAATCACATTTATTGATGGAGATGAAGGGGTTCTTAAATATAGGGGGCATGATATAGCTAATTTAGCAGAAAGTAATAATTTTACTGCTGTGATTTATTTATTACTCTATGGTGAATTACCTAATTCAGAGCAACACAAAAAATTTCTTCTAAAAATACAAGAATTATCCAAAGTATCAGAGCAAGTTACAAATGTAATCAAAGCATTTCCAAAAACTGCTCACCCTATGTCGATTTTAATTGCATGTTTTGCAAGTTTGTCAGCACTTTACCATGAAAAGTATGGCAACAATGTCAATGGTGAAGACCTAGATTTTGGAATTTCTGCAATAGCACAAGTTCCTGCAATTGTTGCAATGATCTATAGGCATATCAACAATCAGGAATTCATAAATGCTAATAATGAATTGAGTTACAGTGAAAATTTCTTAAGGATGATGTTCGGCGATGCTGTTGATAATACCCTTTTTACAAAAGCTCTGGATAAAATATTTACTCTCCATGCTGACCATGAACAGAATGCTTCTACAGCAACTGTCAGATTGGTAGGATCAGCTGGTTCTAATTTATTCGCATGTCTCTCTGCAGGAGTTACTACACTTTGGGGGCCAGCGCATGGTGGAGCTAATGAGGCAGTTATAAATATGCTAAAAGAGATAGAGCAAAGTGGAGATGTAGGTAAATTCATTGAAAAAGCTAAAGATGATAAAGACCCATTTAAATTGATGGGGTTTGGACATCGTGTTTATAAAAATTACGATCCGCGCGCGCGCATATTGAAAGACGCTTGTCATGAGGTTTTAAGTAAACTAGAACAAAATAATGAACTGCTCAAGATTGCAAAAGAACTTGAAGAAATAGCTTTAAAGGATGAATATTTTATCGTGCGTAAGTTATATCCAAATGTTGATTTTTACTCAGGTATAATAATGAATGCTATCGATATTCCTTCAAATATGTTCACGCCTATTTTTGCACTTGCAAGAACCACTGGTTGGGTTACTCAGTGGTATGAAATGATAAATGACAAAGAAACTAAGATCTGTAGACCAAGACAACTCTATGTTGGTAAATAAATTTATTTTTACTTCATTTGCAGTTTGTAATACTAATTGGCTCGAACTTAAAAAGCTCAGAACAAAAAATATGAAAGGAGAGCAAAAAGTTTAGTGGTTTCTTCTATTTTCGTTTTTGGGTAAAGTCAATAATAAGAGAGTTTTTTATTTTCATTTTTGACTTTTTTGAAAATAATATATGTAGCTAAAGGTACTCAGATTTACCAACGATTTGGAAAACCGTCATTCCGCTACATGTTAGCGAAATCTATGCCGAGATACCGCTGCGGTATCTCGTAGTAGCTATAGCTTCCTCCTATGCCTAACACACATCTCAGTGATTATAATATCCAATTTTTGATCGTGTTTTTCTATTGGCAAATTCTTACAATATTGTTTCTCATAAGCTACACCTATAAATATTTTTCCAAGTGGTCTTAATTCTTTTATTACTGCATCATACCAACCACCGCCAAAACCTAGTCTATAAAAATGATCATCAAAAGCGATAATAGGAGTAATGATTGTGTCAGGAATTATATCCTCATTTGTTTTGTTCCATTCCCCAAATCTTAGTGACTCATTTTTATTAGGAATTGCTACTTTATAATCTAAATCGAGCAAACTATACATCAAAGGTACAACATTTATTTCCCCATCAATTGGAATATAAGCAGCGATTGTTTTACCTTTAATGTAGCTTAAGTTCTGATGAAAGAGATTAATAAGGGAATTTGCTGCATAACTGGAATAGCTCTCATCAATATTTTTTCTTATAGTTCTATATTGCTTTCTTATTTCCTTTTTTTGTTGTTTAATATCTTTGAGCATAATCTATCCACTTTGCAGTGAGTTTTTCTTGTAAGCTATTTTGCCTTAAGCGCTCACTTAAAAAATCAAAGTCAACAAGTTCCATATTCTGATCTTGATTACTGCAACTATAGACAAAACTCTCTTTTCCTGTTTTCGTATTTATATGTCGTTGCACACACTGAGCGCAGATCTCTTTCATCATACACTGCATAGGAGAATTAATTGACGATATTGCTATGTGGCTTGATTTTAAATATGGCTTTAAAGTTGTTTTTCTGGCTTCATTTACAGCTTTCATCATTTTATCAGAACCAATAGTGATAATTTTATCTATAGCGTTTAAATTAATGGTGGTATCTCCTAATATTCCTTGTTGATAAGAGATTATTGCATTAACTATATTACCATGAAAGGATCTGTCTTGATCTCTGCTTGTTTCTATCAATTCTTCTTCACATGTCCAAACTACCGCACTTGATGCACGCTCTATCAGTGTTCGTTTAAATACATCATTTAATTTCTTGTAGCCAGCAAAGTATAAAACCTTATTATTATTTTCAAGGCACGCCTTTCCTATTGAAAATAACACTGCATTTCCAACTCCACCACCAATTAGCATTATATTCTTCATGTACTATTTTAACTATAGAAGCTCACTTTGTTCAAATTTTTTGAAATTTTATAGAATAAAGTAATTTATAAAAGCCATTGGTGAACAAAAAAATTAATCTTACTAATAACCATTCAATAATTATACTGCATATAACCTGCTTTCTAGTCTGTACCCAAATTACCATAAAAAACTGGATTTCGAAAGGGGCTGATGAATAAAATGCTTGTACTTTACCTGTGCTAAAGTAAAATTAAGCTTTACTTAATAGTTTTTATGCTCGATGAAATGCACGAAGAGTGTGGGGTATTTAGTATAAGCTGCAATAAAGATGCTGCTTTTAACTCTATACTTGGTCTTCATGCTTTACAGCATAGAGGTCAAGAATCTTTTGGTGTAGCAACCAGTGACAGCGGTAAGTTGCATTCTTGTCATTTTCAAGGTCAAGTGAGCAGTGTGTTTGATGATATAGATGAAATAAAGAAATCCTTACCTGGAGATTATGCAATAGGCCACGTTCGATACTCAACAAGTGGCAGTAAATCTGGAGCGCAACCCATGCTTGGCAAAAGTGACAAATTTTGGGGTTTTGCCATAGCACATAATGGTAATTTAATTAATATTTCTCCAATACGCGAGCAGTTAATTAAACAAGGATGTGTTTTTCAGTCAGATATTGATACAGAAGTGGTAGTGCGTTTGGTAGAAACCAATACAAAAGATAGCTTTCTAGAGAGTTTTATAGATGCATTAAAGCAAATACAAGGTGCTTATTCTTTTGTAGTAATCAATCAAGAAGTAGTTGTTGGAGTGCGCGATCCAGCAGGAATCAGACCTCTTGTTTTAGGAAAGTTAAACGATTCTTATGTGCTTGCATCTGAAACTTGTGCTCTTGATATAGTAAATGCAGAATTTGTTAGAGAAATAGGACCAGGTGAGTTAGTCACCATTGATCGAAATGGTAATCTAGCTTCAGCATTTCCTTTTTCACAGCAAAAATCAAGTTTTTGTATTTTTGAGTACGTTTATTTTTCAAGACCAGACAGCATAATGGAGAATAGGTCTATATACGATACAAGAAAAAAAATAGGAAGAACACTTGCAGAGGAAAGTCCACCAAAAAACAATGTGGATATGATTGTACCAATACCTGATTCTGGAATACCTGCAGCTATTGGATATGCAGAACATTCAGGGGTATCTATGGAACTGGGAATAATTCGTAATCATTACATAGGAAGAACTTTTATACAACCAACCGCTGAAATACGTAAAGTTAGAATAAAATTAAAATTCAATGCTAATAAGCACATTTTGAAGGGTAAAAACATAATTTTAATAGACGACAGTGTAGTGCGTGGCAGTACGTTGAAAAGTATAATAGTGATGTTGAAGAATGCAGGAGTAAAAGAAATTCACCTAAAAATTTCAAGCCCACCAATTAAGCATTCTTGTTTTTATGGAATAGATACTCCAGAGTGCAAAGATCTAATTGCTGCAAATCAATCCATAGAAGAAATTAAGGAAAGTATAGGAGTGGATAGCTTAGCCTTTTTGAGTATTGATGGACTATATCGGGCTGTTGAAGGAGAGGTGCGTAATAACACAGCACCGCAATACTGCGATGCTTGTTTCACTGGTGATTATCCGATTGGTTACGGTTAACGAGGGTAAGGTTTTTCTACGTCATACCGCCGCGACGCTAACACGTAGTGAAATGACAGCAGTCCTTCTAAAAAACTCCCTCTATTAGTTCTTCTTTTTTTATCAAGACATAACCGAATTCACTGGCCTTTTTACTTAGGCTCTTGACTACTCTATCCTTATAAAGTTTTTCATAATGATCTATTCCTTTTTCCACATATTCCTGTCCATATTTTAACATTTGATAAAAAATACATGCTAGTTTTCTTGCTGTAGCAGTAATCGCTTTTTGTATTCCCAACCAATTCTTTAGCCTTCTACAGTATGCACCTAATGCACTCTTACTTTTTGATACAGTATAAGCAGCAATTCGAAAGGCATTTGCAGCACGGTTAACAACTGTACGAGTTCCTGTGCTAATCACTCTTTCTCCTGTAATTCTATTAGATGAACATAGCCCCAACCAAGAAGTAAAATGCTTCTCCGATGGCCATTTATTAGCATTGAAACCAACTTCTGAGAGGATAGTTTGTATATTTAATACACCAAGTCCAGGAGCTCTAATAAAATCCATGCCAGTTATGCGATGCAATTCTTCATGTATAGCAAAATCTGGTCTATTCTTAGACTTATTCTTTATTTTACTGCATTGACTATTTTCATCAGATTTTGTTTCAAATGTTTTATAATAGTTTTCGATATTTTTGTCACATTCCTTTACTTGTTCTTGAAAAAAGTGTATGCCTTGTATTCTTGCTTTAATGTAAACAGATGCTCTTCTCTATAGTCACCCATTAATGCTTTAGCTATAGTAGATTTATCATTCTTTATCCGTACATCACTTAATTCAGCCAATTTCTCAGGGTTCCTTTCACCATCAATTATGGCCTTAATAATTTTTATACCAGTTGTACCTGTAATACTACTTATGACCTTGTGTAATTGAATGTTCATTTAAATTAATGCCTTCTGCATACGTAGTACGTGTGTAGCTGCACTTTCAATGAGGTTTTTACGTTGTCGAACATAACTACGTAGTACACATATTTGACTATCTGGCCTAAATGACCCTTGAAGTAATCCATAGCTGTGCAATTGCTGCAACCATTGGCGATCCTGAATATCTGACTTTCTTCCAGGTACATTTTTTACATGTCGTGCATTTACCAGTTTTACTTCGAACCCATATGATTCAAGTACTTAAAATAAGGGAATCCAGTATACTCCTGTAGATTCCATAGCTACAGTTGTAACTTCACACTTTTTTAACCACCGTGCTAGGTTATGAAGGTCTTCAGTAAAGCAGCCAAATTTCTGAACGCGTTGTTCATCCCTTCCTTCAGGTACGCACACATAATGTACAGCTGAACCAATGTCAATTCCCGCTGCATCAGGGTTAACTACTTCTAATTTACTTTTTGCTTTTTTCATGATAACTTTCCTTTTATAATTTACAATAGGGAAGCACTTCAGCTTGGGACGGTTAGATTTATACAATCTTCTAAGCGAGGTAGTCATAAAATATGGCTCCATCAATGGTTTGACCGTTCCTCCAAAACCATGCTACGTTACGGGCACTGTGGCACCATTGACCATAAGTGTTGAAAGTATCACAAGTAGTATCATAGAAGGTGGTTAACGGCATGTAAATCTCCTCCTGATAATAGAACAATTGATCGTACAAAAGAATCATTAAGATCTAGTGTGAAT
>JAITXQ010000058.1 GCA_031284675.1 Rickettsiales bacterium
AACTTTTTCATAGAAACAACAGCGTTTTTTCTTTAACTCTTTGGATAATTTAATGGTAAAAATTTTAGAGAGAAATTTTACACATAATCGCTTCCTTAAGTTGACGCCATTGACTGTACAGATACATAGCCTTAAACTTAACCTTTATGTTCATTTGTAACCGTTTATTGTTTTGTACTCCAGTCCTTTTCGAATATTGCCAGCCCCTGATCAGTAAGCGGGTGGTTAATTAATTGTTTCAGTACTTTTGCTGGAACGGTAATTGAATCAGCGCCAATCCTTGCAGCTTCTATTACATGTGCTGGGCTTCTCACTGATGCAACAAGAACTTTAGTATCAAAGCCGTAATTAGAATATATAGTGCATATATCTTCTATGAGCGATAAACCATCATAGCTTATATCATCAAGACGACCAACAAAGGGAGAAATAAAACAAGCACCGACCTTAGCGGCAAGCAGTGCTTGTCCAGGAGAAAAACATAATGTGATGTTAACAGGTATTTTATGCTCTGTCCACAACTTTTTACAAGAAATTAATCCTTCATATGTAAGGGGCAATTTTACCACAACATTATCAGCTATTTTAGCTAAGTTAAGGCCTTCTTTGATCATCTCTTCATGCTTGTCAGCGACAACTTCAACACTAACAGGCCCTTTTATAATAGAGCATATTTCACACACTAAATCTTCGTATTTATCTTTACGTTCAGATTTTGCTATTAAAGAAGGATTGGTTGTTATTCCATCAATGAACTCCTTTAGCTCTTTAATTTCATTTAAATCAACGCTATCAAGAAAAATTTCCATATTAATCTCTCATAAGAAAAATATCCTTGCAAAATCTTGTCATCCAAACACTTACCTTTGTCATCCCAGTGTGTAACACTGGGATCCATCTTTTTTTTATCATGAACATTATATGCTCCTAGAATCTATTACCCATTGCATAATTTATAAATATTTTTACACCTAGATCCCAGTCACGCACTGGAATGACAGGGAAGAAAATACTGGATAACAGAAAAAAAAGCACTTGAATGACAAAAGTTGGACTACTTGGACGACAAGAAAGTGATAACCGACTTTTTGCCTAAAATAACTAAGAAAGAAACTTCTCATCAAAATAACTTAAATACATACCAATTCTCTTATTTTTAAACGATCTCTCATCATGAATTGCATGATCAAAAATCTGAACTTGATTTGTTATAATGCTACAACTATTATTTGCAACTTCTAATATGCCATTGTCAATTACAACTTTTTTCTTCGTTTGGTTACTCATTTTAACAGTAATTATACCAGACAATAAATAAATTAAGTAAGGAGAATGGTGAGCTAAAATCATAAGCTCTCCTTCGAGCCCATTTACTGAAAGAGAAATCACTCTACTGAATGAAATTTGATCATCAGGAGAGAAAAATTGCACTTTGGAAGTATTCATAATCTTTAACTCTTAGCTCCAACTTTAGTTTCAGCTTTTATTAATTCAGCCTTTTTTATTGCTTCATCTATACTTCCCACCATATAAAAAGCAGCCTCTGGCAAGTAATCATATTTGCCTTCAACAATCCCTTTAAAGCTGGAAACAGTGTCAGAAAGTGAAACAAATTTACCAGGCATACCAGTAAATATTTCTGCAACATGGAAAGGTTGAGAAAGAAACTTCTGAATTTTACGAGCTCTATCAACAATAATTTTATCTTCATCAGACAATTCATCCATCCCAAGTATGGCAATAATATCCTGTAAAGACTTATAAGTTTGCAATATACGCTTCACTTCAGAAGCAATATTATAATGCTCTTCACCAATGATTTCAGCAGACAAAGACTGAGAAGTTGAATCAAGTGGATCAACAGCAGGGTATATTCCCATTTCAGCTATCTGCCTTGACAATACTGTGGTTGCATCAAGGTGAGAGAATGTAGTTGCTGGGGCTGGATCAGTTAAATCGTCCGCAGGAACATATATAGCTTGCACAGAAGTAATAGAACCAGAAGTTGTTGAAGCTATTCTTTCTTGCATTGCGCCCATATCAGTTGCAAGGGTTGGCTGATAACCAACAGCTGACGGTATTCTTCCAAGTAAAGCAGAAATTTCAGAACCAGCTTGAGTAAATCTAAAAATATTATCTACAAAGAATAAAACATCTTGATTTTCCTTATCACGAAAATACTCTGCCATAGTAAGCGCTGTTAAAGCAACTCTGGCTCTTGCCCCAGGAGGTTCATTCATCTGGCCATAAACCAAAACAGCTTGAGATTTTTCGTGCTCATTTATATTTATTACATTTGAAGTGATCATCTCGTGATAAAGGTCATTACCTTCACGCGTTCTCTCCCCTACCCCAGCAAACACAGAAAATCCTTTATGAGCTTTTGCTATATTATTAATCAATTCCATTATTAGAACTGTTTTACCAACACCAGCTCCACCAAATAAACCGATTTTTCCTCCTTTAAGATAAGGTGCAAGAAGATCTATAACTTTTATTCCCATAACTAAAACTTCTTCCTGTATTCTCTGTTCAGTAAAACTTGGCGGTTCCCTGTGTATAGGTTCCAAATCACACTTTCCTTTCAGTGGACCACACTCATCTATAAGCTCTCCAACAACATTAAAGATTCTTCCTAAAGTTGAACGCCCTATCGGTACTGATATTGGTGCACCTGTATCAACAAATTCGTCATTCCTTGATATACCATCTGTGCTATCCATAGCAATACAACGGACTATATTGTCACCTATATGCTGTGAAACTTCTAGAACCAACTCTTTATCTTTATATTTTAGTTTACTTTTCAAAGCATTAAATATCTTAGGCAATTCATTCTCAAATTTTAAATCAACAACTGCTTGAGTTACCTTAACCGCTTTACCTATATTCATCTCTCTATTTTTATTATCCAACACTATAATTCCATAAAAGAGTTCCTAAAGAACTTCTAAAGAAAATAAATCTTATATTATTAATAGAAATTTTGCAACATTAAAACATTCGTTAGGTACGCTTTATTATAAACAATGCAAATGCATTTAATAGCCAAGTAATAACAAATAGCACTAAACTAAGTGCATAAGCAGCAAGAGTTTGTACACTATTGAAATCCTGATCCCCGGTAAGTAATGTAGCAATCTGTACAGTAATAGTAGTGACTGAATTAAGAGGGTTAAAAGTCAAGTTTGAGTTGATTCCCACAGCCATCAGCACGATCATTGTTTCACCTATCACTCTTGAAATTGATAATAAAATTGCACTTAAAATTGTCGGCATTGCATAAGGTATTGTTATATGCCATATAGTTTCCGCTGGAGTTGCACCAAGTGCCATAAAGCCATAACGCAAGCTCTTTGGAACAGACCTGATCGCATCTTCCAGTAAAGAAATAATAAAAGGAAGAATCATTATCCCAATCGATAAACCAGCGACCAAAGCACTCTCTGAGTGTATATTTAAACCAAAAAAACTCGCTATCTGTTTTACAGAGGAAGATAAAAATACAACCGAGAAATATCCATATACAACTGTAGGAATAGCAGACAAAACTTGCAAAGTTGTATTAACAATGTAACGCACTTTCTCACTTGCATATTCACTAATATATATTGCAGAAAATAAACCAAGCGGAACAGCAACTAACATTGCTACAATAGTTATAACTAATGTGCCAACCAAAAGCGGGGTTATACCGAAACATCCTACCTTTTCTTCATTGATAGTCACTACATTGTGGTTCCATTTCAAGCAAAACAAGAATTCTGAAATAGCCACTTTATTAAAAAAATTAATGAATTGAATAAAAATAGATAGCATTATAAATAAAGTGATAAAAAATGATATGGCAAAAGCCACAAATAATGAAAGTTTTATTATTTTATTCCATTTGCTTTTAAAAACAAAAGCAAACATAAAAAAAAGTAACGCTATAGAAACAAAAGTTATAAAACAATTATTACAGAGTATTAATGAACAAGTTAGTATCCATACACAACTAAGATATAGATAAGATTTAACCTTATCTACCCGCTGAAACTTATTAAGACAAAATAAAAAAATTAGTAAGACAGGTATAGAAAGGATTATTATCACCGAATTCATTTTCTCATACATCAAATTTTATTTTACGAGAATGCCATACAAGTTCACCATCATTTGACAATAAAGTAAAATAGTTTAAAATAACTAATTATGTTAATATAAAAACAATGAAGAGAACATTTCAACCAAATAATTTAAAAAGAAAGCGTAAACATGGATTTCGTTCACGCATGGAAACAAGAGCTGGAAGAAAAATCCTCAATAGACGCCGTTCATTAGGATGCAATAAATTATGCGCATGATAAAACTATCGAGCATAAAAAAAAAGATTTTTCTTCTGCTTTTAAAAATAAACTAGCACCTAACAGTTCTTTTTATCGCGGATTTTACATATCGCTATATGCCAAAAAAGAAGAAGAACCTGAAAAGTATGTTAACACTATTAGAATAGGCCTAGCTGTTAGCAAAAAGATAGGAAAAGCAACAAAAAGAAACAAAATAAAAAGACGATTTCGAATGCTTGCTAGAACAGTAATTCTAAATATAAATAATATGGGACGTTATTACATAATATTAAGTCACAAAAATATTATGCAAGCAAGTTATCAAAATCTACAGAAAGATCTAACTATTTGCTTAAAAAAGATGAAATAAGAAAAAATCTCAATTAAAGTATTTACAACTATATTATTTATGATAACATAAGTAAAATCCTTAAAATAAAATTAATAGGTTAGGTGTTTGATGGCAGAGGGCAAAGAAAAAAATAATCAACATAAAAAGTTCATGGGCTCTGAAATAGATTACTTTTCAGCATACCTGCAACACTCAAGCTTATCTAAAGGAAAAGAAAACGATAAAAAAACTCAAGAAATTAATCTACAAGGATTAAGTACAAAATTAACAAAGGTAGAAGCTATACGCAGTAAAGCATCACAAAGAACTATATAGATAAATTAGAAGTTTTTATAAACTTGGCAGCGACCTACTCTCCCTTTTCAAGTACCATCAGCGCTAAAAAGTTTCACTTCCGAGTTCGAGATGAGATCGGGTATTTCATTTTTGCTATAGCCACCAAGTCAACAAAAACTTCTAATTTAAAAAATTTTAATTTAATATTTAACACTGCATATACACATATAGAAAGCAAATAAATCAATCAGGCTATTAGTACTAGTTAGCTTTACATGTTACCATGCTTCCACACCTAGCCTATCAACGTAGTAGTCTCCCACGGCCTTAATTGGGAAATCTTTTTGAAGAGGGTTTCTTGCTTATATGCTTTCAGCAATTATCCCATCTATACATAGCTACCCAGCGATGCTATTGGCATAACAGCTGGTACACCAGAGGTATATCCATCTCGGTCCTCTCGTACTAGAGTCAGATCTTCTCAAATTTCCTTCACCCACGGCAGATAGAAACCGAACTGTCTCACGACGTTCTAAACCCAACTCACGTATCACTTTAATCGGCGAACAGCCGAACCCTTGGGACCTTCTTCAGCCCCAGGATGTGATGAGTCGACATCGAGGTGCCAAACGGTGTCGTCGATATGAACTCTCGAACACCATCAGCCTGTTATCCCCGGCGTACCTTTTATCCGTTGAGCGATGACCCTTCCATACAGAATCACCGGATCACTATGACCGACTTTCGTCTCTGCTTGGCTTGTCAGCCTCGCAGTCAGGCAAGCTTATGCCATTATACTATCAAGCTGATTTCCGACCAGCTCTAGCTTACCTTCGCACGCCTCCGTTACTTTTTAGGAGGCGACCGCCCCAGTCAAACTACCCACCATACAATGTCTTAGTTCCAGATAATGAAACATAGTTAGATATCAAAAGTGTAAAGGGTGGTATCTCAAGGTTGACTCCATTATAGCTAGCGCCATAACTTCAAAGTCTCCCACCTATTCTGCACATCACACTTTTAATAACAATGTAAAGCTATAGTAAAGGTGCAGGGGTCTCTTCGTCTAACCGCGGGTACCCCGCATCTGCACGGGGAATTCAATTTCGCTGAATTGATGTTGGAGACAGTGGAGAAATCGTTACGCCATTCGTGCGGGTCGGAACTTACCCGACAAGGAATTTCGCTACCTTAGGACCGTCAGTGTTACGGCCGCCGTTTACTGGGGCTTCAATTCGGAGCTTGCACCCTTCCTATTAACCTTCCAGCACCGGGCAGGCGTCAGACCCTATACTTCCACTTACGTGTTTGCAGAGTCCTGTGTTTTTAGTAAACAGTCGCTACTCCCTATTTTGTGCCACCTGCTAATAGTTGCCTAAAAACAGGTTACCCTTCTTCCGAAGTTACAGGTATAATTTGCCGAGTTCCTTCAACATCATTCTTTCAACACCTTAGTATACTCTACTCATCCACCAGTGTCGGTTTACGGTACGGCCTCATAAATATAAGTGCTATTTCCTGGGACTCCTTTTAAGCATAAACCAATCCAATAAGGTCTATACAAATACAAAATCCGTCACACTTAAGAGGTTTAGGAATATTAACCTAATTGCCATCGACTACTCCTTTACGAACTCGCCTTAGGAACCGACTAACCCTACGCAGATTAACTTAACGTAGGAACCCTTAGATTTTCGGTGAGAGTGTTTTTCACACTCTTTTACGCTACTTATGTCAGCATTCTCACTTCCGATATCTCCAGCAGTTTTCACAAACCACCTTCACAGACTTACGGAACGCTCCGCTACTGCGCCTATTGATCGAAATCAATAAGCACTCACATCTTCGGTATACAGCTTTAGCCCCGGTACATTTTCAGCGCAGAAAAACTTATTTAGACAAGTGAGCTGTTACGCTTTCTTTAAAGGATGACTGCTTCCAAGCCAACCTCCTAGCTGTAATGGTTTTTCTACTTCCTTCCCCACTTAGCTGTAATTTTGGGACCTTAGATAGTGATCTGGGTTGTTTCCCTTTCCACCACGGACTTAGCACCCGCAGTGTGTCTGCTGTATAATTAATTATCGGTATTCGGAGTTTAGTTAGATTTGGTAAGACGGTGAATCCCCCTAGTCTATCCAGTGCTCTACCCCCGATAACATACATACAACGCTCTACCTAAATAGATTTCGCGGAGAACCAGCTATTTCCAAGTTTGATTGGCCTTTCACCCCTAATCACAACTCATCCAATAATGTTGCAACATTAACTGGTTCGATCCTCCAGTGTGTTTTACTACACCTTCAATCTGGTCATGACTAGATCACTTGGTTTCGGGTCTAATCCATAAAACTAAAACGCCCTATTCAGACCTGCTTTCGCTATGCCTACACCTAACAGCTTAAGCTTGCTTTATAGATTAACTCGCTGACCCATTATGCAAAAGGTACGCTGTCACTCTAAATATCAATAAATCGATATAGAGCTCCAACTGTTTGTAAGCACTTGATTTCAGATTCTATTTCACTCCCCTCCCGGGGTTCTTTTCACCTTTCCCTCACGGTACTCGTTCACTATCGGTCGTTAAGGAGTATTTAGGCTTGGAGGATGGTCCCCCCATATTCAAACAGGATTTCACGTGTCCCGCTCTACTCAAGGATTTAAAAACTTTCTACTTATACAGGACTATCACCTTCTATGGTTACTATTTCCAGAGTATTCTAATTCTTATTCTTAAATCACTGGCCTTTTCCGCTTTCGCTCGTCACTACTAACAGAATCTCGGTTGATTTCTTTTCCTTTGGCTACTTAGATATTTCAGTTCACCAAGTTTGCCTTACATATTTATTCAACACGTAATAACTAGCCAAACTAGCTGGGTTTCCCCATTCGGAAATCTGCGGATCAAAATTTGTTGACAATTCCCCACAGCTTATCGCAGCCTGCCACGTCCTTCATCGCCTCTTAACGCCAAGGCATCCATCAAGTGCTCTTAATAATTTATTTACTGACTATATGCAGAATATGCAGAGTTAAATATTATTAAAATTGAATTGAGATTAAATTAATCTCTACCATAAAACTTGTCAAACATCTAAAAACTAAACTAACTTTCTATATCTTATAAACCAACAAATAATATGTCAACGCTTTTTTGCACAAAACATTTACTTACATTAACAACACCAATATACTAGTAGTCCTAAATAGATAAAACCTATAATCTAAGAAATATGCAATAAATTATGTACAGTGGAAATTAATGAAAAAGATATTTTGTAAGATAAAACGTTTTAAAAATCAATTTTGCCTAAAAATGATAATGAACATTCGGAGTATTTCTAAGGTATGAAAAGTAATCTGTCCTTTATAAAAAATGTTGCTTTAAGTTTTATGTCTAAGTCCATTAGTGTATTAAATATTAAGAAAGTAAAGCACTTCGTTGTGAATAAATGTAATACTCTCCATAAAGAAATGACAACGCTTCTTGAGAAATTTAAAAACCTATTAAATACCAATATTGAAATCGGTTTATATCACTTTTATAAAGGTAACATATCAGACGCAAAGTTACGATTTAGGTTAATTAGCATATTTTATTCCAATTTACCTATAGTCTGGTATAACATTGGAAGATGTCATTTTGCGGTAGGAAATACTGATAAAGCTTATAACTATTTAACAAAAACACTCAAATTAGATAGTGATTACGAAGAAGCGTCTTACTATATAAAAAAAATGACAAACTCAGCGCCCATTACAGAATTGCCTAAAAAACTCATAAAGCAATATTTTGATTACACAGGTGAATATTTTGTTGAGCATTGGTTGATTGCCAAACAATATAGAGGACATGAACTTGTACACATGATAATTACAAAAATTTTCAATGATTCCACTTCTAAACTGAGCATACTTGATCTTGGTTGTGGAACTGGAATATGTGGTCATTTCTTAAAAATACACAATACTGGAACCCGCATAACAGGAATTGATATCTCAAGTAGAATGCTAAATATTGCAAGAGGATGCTTTATAAAAGGTAAACCTGTTTACAATGAATTAATACATATGGAAATGACAGAGTTTCTTAAACAAGAGAAAAACCAGCAGTACGATGTAATGATCTTCGCTGAAGTGCTACATTATCTACACGACTTCCAAGCAGAATTGGAATTAGCAAAAAGATCTACGAACAAAAAAGGGGTTATTGTATGTTTAATAAGAAGAAAGGAAGGTGAAGGTATTGACTTTGTAAACAAAGGAGATTATTTTCGTCACTCAGAAAGTTATGTTCAACACGTTGCAAAAGAAATAAATATGCAAATAAGTTATATGAGTTACTGTAAAATATATGGCAGTCAGGTTGACGGTATCTTGTTTGCATTACAGCATCCACAAGAAAATTCGAAAAGCCTAACTTAAAAATCGCTTAAAGCGACTTTTAATTATCTATATATCATAAAAAATAAAAGGAGTATTATGAATAACATTACTATTAATTACGAAAAGGATAGCAAATTAACCAATTTTGGAAAAGCAGTTCTATCGGACAGGTATTTAATAGAAAATGAAAGTTATCAAGATCTCTTCATACGTATTGCTAATTACTATTCTGATAATAAAGAACATGCGCAGCGTCTTTATGATTACATGAGCAACTTGTGGTTCATGCCTTCAACACCAATACTTAGTAATGGTGGCACTAAGAGAGGATTACCTATTTCTTGCTTTCTTAATGAAACTGAAGACAGCTTGCAGGGAATAGTTGATTTATGGAATGAAAATGTTTGGCTAGCTGCACGTGGTGGAGGCATAGGTAGTTATTGGGGAAATCTACGCTCAATAGGTGAAAGTGTAAAGGGTAGTGGTAAAACATCAGGAATTGTTCCATTTATTGTAGTGCAAAATGCTCTAACGCTTGCAATTAGTCAGGGATCCTTAAGGCGAGGAAGCTCAGCAGTCTACCTTCCTGTATCTCATCCGGAGATAGAAGAGTTTCTGGATTTACGCAAGCCAACAGGCGGTGACCCAAACCGCAAAGCATTAAATATACATCATGCTATAATAGTAACAGATAAATTTATGCAAGCTGTTGAGAATAACCAAGAATGGAATCTAATAAGCCCTCATAATAATAAGGTTATTTCAACTGTAAAAGCACGCAACATATGGATCAAAATATTAACAGCAAGAGTTGAGACTGGAGAACCTTACATTATTTTTCTTGATGCAACAAATAATAATAAGCCAGAATCTTACAAAAAGCTCAACTTAGACATTAAAATGTCAAATCTATGCAGTGAAATCACTTTAACCACAGGTTATGATTACCTGAATAAGTCACGCACTGCTGTGTGTTGTCTATCATCCGTAAATCTTGAGTACTACGAAAAATGGAAAGATAATAAACTCTTCATAGAAGATATAATGCGTTTCCTTGATAATGTATTGGAAGATTTTATAAATAAAGCACCGAATGAAATGCAGCGAGCAAAATATTCTGCAGCCAGAGAACGCAGTATTGGTCTTGGTGTGATGGGTTTTCATTCATTTTTACAAAGTAGAATGGTTCCTTTTGAATCAGTAACAGCACAACAATGGAATAAAAAAATATTTAAGTATTTACGTGAGCAAGCAGATATAGTTTCTAAAAAATTAGCAGAAGAAAAGGGTGCATGTCTTGATGCTAAAGAAGTCAACCTGATGGAAAGGTTTACGCACAAGCTCGCTATTGCTCCAACTACCTCAATTTCCATTATTGCAGGCAATACCTCTCCTGGAATAGAGCCATATGCAGCAAACGTATTCATACAAAAGACACTGACAGGCTCATTTGTAGTGCGAAATAAATTCTTGCACAAACTATTAGCAGGAAAAAATCAAGACAATGATAAAATATGGTCTTCAATTTCGACAAACGAGGGTTCTGTTCAGCACTTAGATTTTCTTAGCAAGCATGAAAAACTGACATTTAAAACAGCGTACGAGCTTGACCAAAGATGGATTATAGAACATGCAAGTGATAGAACTCCGTATGTTTGTCAGTCTCAATCAGTAAATCTGTTCTTGCCTGCCAACGTACACAAACGTTACTTGCATAAAATACACATGCTTGCTTGGAAAAAAGGCTTGAAGAGTTTGTATTACTGTAGATCACAGTCAATGCAGAGAGCTGACAAGGTTTCGCATGACATATTCAAAAAAAGTGAAATATTGCAGCAAAAAACAGATATTGATTATGATGAATGCTTGTCATGCCAATAGATGCTACACAGAAATCCAGATGAATTTCTAAAGTCCATTCCCAAAGACAAGCGCATAATGTGCCTTGATATGGGGGAAAAGCAAATAGGCATAGCATTTAGTGATAAAACACAGCTCATAGCTGAAGCTCATAGTGTGTATCACAGAAAAAATATGAGCAAAGATTTAGGTTATCTGCATAGAATATTCAAAGAAAATGAGTCTGGATCAATGGTAATAGGACTACCACTGGAAATAAACGGGCAAGAAAATGAATGGTGTGAAACCATAATCCAATTTGCAAATAAAATGATAAAAAAATATGAAGTAAATGTATATTTACAAGACGAAAGTTTATCAACATCTATTGCAATTCATACACTAAAAATCACTGGAATATCAATCACAAAATCGAAAAAAATAGATGATAAAATCTCCGCATGTATTATTTTACAACGAGCCTTAGATAAAATAAATGCAATCAAATAGTTTTTCTTGAGTTGCTATAGCTAAAGTAATTTAGGTTTACCTACAATTTTATAAGCATAAAACTCGTCATTCCGCTACTTGTTAGTGGAATCTATGCTGAGATACTGCGGCGGTATGACGTAGGGCTATGCTAGCTATAAATTTAAAATGCATAATCAAAGCTATTCTATAAAACAAGAACCTTTCGTATAAGCATGACAAATTGCTGTAGCAAGAGCGTCAGCAGTATGGTGACATTTTATATTCAAATTTTTAACTATCTGCTTTACCATAAATATAATCTGATCCTTATCAGCATGTCCATTTCCAGTAATACTTTTTTTTATGTAGTTCGCATCATATTCATTTATAGGCAGCTTTGTTATTTTTAATGCTAAAATTGTAAACCCCTTTGCATATCCTAAAGTTAGCGAAGATTTTGGATTCTTATTAACAAAAATTTTTTCTACCGCAGCTTCACTCGGAGAGTATAGGGAAATTACTTTTTTTAATTGTTCAAAAATTATATGCAAACGTTCACGCAATGGCGTCAACTTAAGAGCCTCCATTAGCAAACTCTCCTAAAAACGCTAATTCTGGATTAAAAAGAGAATAGAAAAGGCAGGAGAGTAGGGTAAACTCAACAAATACAAAAAAAATAGATGAGGTTATCCATGGAAGATATAACAAAACTGTTTTGTCT
>JAITXQ010000016.1 GCA_031284675.1 Rickettsiales bacterium
ACAAAACAGTTTTGTTATATCTTCCATGGGTAACCTCATCTATTTTTTTTGTATTTGTTGAGTTTACCCTACTCTCCTGCCTTTTCTATTCTCTTTTTAATCCAGAATTAGCGTTACAACTATCGTTATTGCCCATCGTCTATCTACACTCCTGCATATGGATCGTATTTTGGTTCTTGATCAAGGTAAGATTGTAGAAGATGGTACGCATCAAGAACTTCTTGATAAAAATGGAATGTATAAAACTCTGTGGGATGCACAAATTGGTGGATTTTTGCCGGATAAAAGGAGTGTGAAGATCGTATAATATTTTTTTGATCTAATGCTTTAATGTTTCTAAATCAGGGAAGTTATCGTCTTTATTTTCCATAGAAGAAGTTGGTTTGCTACTTTTACCATCACTTTTGATTGGAATAGTAGGTTGTATCAAAGCAATTTTTATAACTTCATCAATATTTTTAGCAAAAACTACGTTGACCCCTTCTTTAATATTTGCCGGAATTTCTTGCATATCTTTCTCATTTTCACTCGGTATAATCACAGTCTTGATTGATCCTCTTAGCGCAGCAAGCAATTTTTCTCTTAAGCCCCCAATAGCTAGAACTCTACCACGCAATGTCACTTCACCTGTCATAGCAACACTTTTGTTGACTGGTATACTTGTCATAAGAGAAACAATAGACGTACATACTGCGCCGCCAGCAGAAGGACCATCTTTTGGCACAGCACCCTCAGGTAAATGCAAATGTATATCATTATTTTGGAATTTTTTAGGCTTTATACCAAAAAATAAACAATTCGATCGAATATAACTATACGCAGCCTTTATAGATTCTTGCATAACCTCTCCGAGCTTTCCTGTATATTTTATTTCTCCCTTGCCTGGAATTAGAACTGATTCTATCATCAAAATATCACCACCTGTTTCAGTATAGGCAAGTCCAGTGACTACCCCTACTAAACTCTCATTTTCTGCAATACCAAAGGTATATTTACGCACCCCTAAATAATCTTGTAAATTATCAACTTCAACAGATACTCTCTTGCTTTTATCGTTTAATATCTCTTTAACTGCTTTTCTCATGAGCTTCGCAAGCTCTCTCTCCATACTACGCACACCACTTTCACGTGTATATAAACGTATCAATCCATATAGCGCCTCGTTAGTTATGCCCCACTCCTTCTGATGCAAACCATGCTCCTTCTTTAATTTGGGAATAAGGTGGTGTGTAGCAATACTAATTTTTTCATCTTCAGTATAACCGGATAATTGTATAATCTCCATTCTATCACGTAAAGGGTGTGGTAAATTCAAGCTATTTGCTGTAGCTACAAACATTACACTTGAAAGATCAAACTCAACTTCCAAGTAATGATCGGTAAAGTGCTTATTGTGCTCAGTATCCAAAACCTCAAGTAATGCAGACGCTGGATCACCGTGCGAATCAGAACCCATCTTATCTATTTCATCAAGCAAAAAAAGTGGGTTGCACGAATTAGCTTTTTTCATGTGTTGAATGATTTTACCAGGCATTGAACCAATATAAGTTTTTCTGTGTCCACGTATCTCGGATTCGTCACGTACGCCACCAAGAGCTATGCGAACAAAATCTCTACCCACTGCTTTTGCCATAGACTTTGCTAAAGAAGTTTTACCAACACCAGGTGGCCCAACTAAGCAAAGTATAGGACCTTTTATCTCTTTTACTCTCTTTAATACTGCTAAAAATTCTATTATTCTATCTTTTACTTTCTCTATGCCATAATGGTTTTCATCTAAGATTTTTTTAGCTGCATTTAAATTAATTTTTGCATCTTTGTATTTTCCCCATGGCAAATCAAGCAACCAATGCAGATAACTAGATATAACTGTAGCTTCAGGTGAAATGGGATTCATTTTTTTATACCTTTTCAAATCAGTCATAGCTTTCTCCCTTGCTTCCTGAGAAAGTTTTGTTTCATTTATCTTTTTTTCAAATTCATTGAGTATATTTCCTTCATCCCCATTTTCAAATTCGCCTAATTCTTTCTGTATAGCTTTCAATTGCTCGTTAAGGTAATAAACTTTCTGAGTGCTTTCAACTTGCGATTTAATTGTTTTATATAAACGATTTTGTGCATTCAAAATGCTTATTTCTCTCTCAATAAAAGCAAAAACTTTTTTTAAACGCTCTCTTAGGTCATAAGCTTCAAGTATACTTTGTTTATCTGACACTTTTATATTTAAATATGAAGCTACCGTGTCTACAAGTTGATCAACTTTTTTGATTTGATCGATGGGGTTAATGACAACCTCGGGCTGATTTTTTTTGTTCAGCTTACACCAGCTATCGAACGCATTTATAACAGATCGCCTTAAAGCTTCTAAATCAACATTATCTTCATTTTCTTTATATTTATAATGACTGTCTGACTCTATCCTAGCTTGGAGTAAAGCATGAGAGCTAATATATTCTACAACTCTTCCCCTGCTTATCCCCTGGATTACAACTTTTACCGCATTGTCAGGTAATTTTATTAATGGTTGTACAATATTTGCTAGCACACCTACTTCATAAAGATCTTCTGGCTCTGGATTATCAATAGATCCATCTCGCTGTGTCACAAGAAAAATCTCATTTTGGTGACTACTATTACTTATTGCATACTCTAGTGCATTAATAGATTTTTCTCTGCCTATGAATAAAGGCACCATTATATTTGGAAAAATTACTACATCTCTTAAAGGTAATACTGGCAATACAGCAAAACTAGAGCTCACAGCACGTTCAATGTTCATAATATATGCCTTAAATTAATCATTAACCGTTATAACATTGCCATTATTATGATTAACCGTTGCTTTTCCTAACTCTACCATTTTCTTAGTGATTACTATAGTGCTACCTTCGAAGCCTCCGTTTCCAGCTATATACATAATGTCAAGCAAAAGTGACTCTAAAATAGCACGTAACATTCTTGCACCTGTTTTATAGCTTATAGCTTTTTCAGCAATAGCTGATATTGCTTCATCTGAAAATTCAAGATTTACTTTGCTAAACGCAAGCAGTGCTTTGTATTGTTTTATTAGCGCATTCCTTGGTTCTGTCAATACATGTATTAAATCTTCATGATCTAGCTCATTTAAAACAGCAGTTATTGGAACCCGCCCTACAAATTCAGGTATTAAACCAAATTTAATTAAATCTTCAGGTTGAACATCATGTAAAACATTTTTTTTCTTTTGCTCCTTAGACTGACTTATATCTGCCCCAAAGCCGACTGATGTTCCCTTTTTCCTCGCTTCAATAATTTTATCTAGACCTTCAAAAGCACCTCCACAAATAAATAATATGTTACTAGTATCCACTTGTATAAACTCTTGTTGTGGATGTTTTCGCCCTCCTTGTGGTGAAACATAAGCAACTGTACCTTCCATAATCTTAAGCAGAGCTTGCTGGACCCCTTCACCTGAAACGTCACGGGTTATCGAAGTGCCTTCAGATTTTCTTGTGATTTTGTCTATTTCATCTATAAACACTATACCACACTGTGCCTTTGTAACATCATAATTTGCAGCTTGCAATAGACGCGACAACACGCTTTCCACGTCATCACCTACATAACCTGCTTCAGTTAAAGTTGTCGCATCAGCCATAGCAAATGGCACATCTGAAACTTTAGCAAGTGTTTTGGCTAGCAAAGTCTTACCAGAACCGGTGGGACCAATAAGCATTATATTTGATTTTTCAATTTCAATATCACTTATAGCATAAAATTGTGCCATGGATTGACAATGGTTATACATAGCTACAGATAGAACGTGTTGTGCGTGTTCTTGACCTACAACATGCTTACTAAGAAAATTTTTTATATCCTCAGGCTTCTTTAGTAATAGCTTCATATCAGATATATGATCTGAATTAAAAGATCTACCTTTCTTTTGACTTATTGCTTTATGAGATAACTCTATGCACTCATTACAAATAAACACCTTTAAACCATCTGAAGAGTTAGTAATCAACTTATCTACTTCATCTTGCGCCTTGTTGCAAAAAGAACAGTAGTGTAAATCATTATTGTTATCCATTAACCCACCTTTTGTTTAACTTTAATATTTTCAATCTTAATATCTGTACGCTCAGCTATCACCCTGTCAATTAAGCCAGTTTTCCTTGCTTCTTCAGGATCCATGAATTTATCTCTTTCCATCATTCCTTCAATTTTCTTCAGTGAATTTCCAGTATGTTTTTCATAAATTTGATTTAGTTTTTTCTTAACCCGCAAAATTTCATTAGCATGTATTTCTATATCAGTTGCTTGACCATGATAACCACCAGATGGCTGATGTATCATAATTCTTGAATGAGGTAGAGAGTAGCGCTTACCTTTTGTACCAGCTGCAAGCAATAAAGAACCCATAGATGCAGCTTGACCTATACATAAAGTTGAAACGTCTGGCTTTATATACTGCATTGTATCGTAGATCGATAAACCAGCAGTTACAACACCACCTGGTGAGTTAATATACATATAAATGTCTTTATCAGGGTTTTCCGATTCTAAAAATAAAAGCTGTGCTACTATTACGCTGGCCATATTGTCCTCAACAGGACCGGTTACAAAAATTATTCTTTCTTTTACTAGTCTTGAATATATGTCATAAGCGCGCTCACCGCGACTGGTTTGCTCAACTACAATTGGTATAAGAGTCATGCCTTTTCCTATTAAATATTATCAAATAATTCTTTTAATTCTTTCACAGAAATAATCTGCTCTTCTTTATTAACTTTTTCTATTATATAATCTGTAACTTTATACTCAAGCACTTGCCCCCTAACTAACTCTTGAAATTGTCCGTCTGATTTAAAATGTTTAAATACTCTGTCAAACGGTACATCTTTACTGACATATTGATTTACAATAACCTTCAAAATATCATTCTGAGTTAATAATATTTTATGTTCTGCACTCAATTTCATAAATAACATGGCAAGCTTTACGCGTTTTTCAGCTTCCTTATGAAAGTCATCTTGGACGTTCAATTCTTTTTCCACTCTCTGTTGTTCCTGTTTTACTATATCTGTAGGTAAGTCAAAGTTATAATTAGCATCCAAACAATCAAATAACTCCTTCTTAATTAAGAGATCTCTCATTTCTTTACATTGATCACCAATCATTTTTTTTGCATGATTTACTAGTGAAGAACAATCTTCAAATCCAATACTCTTAGCTATTTCATCATCATTTTCAAAATCTTTGGCAACTTGAACGTCATTCACTCGAACAAAAAAATCAGCTTCCTGTCCTGCAAGGGAAACGACTTGGTAATTTTCAGGAAATTTCAACTTGAAGCTTTTTGTTCCCCCTTTTTTCATACCAGTTAATTGATCTTCAAAACCATTAATAAATGTGCCAGACCCTAAATTAACAGCAAAATTTTTGCTACTTCCACCCTGAAAAAGTTTATTCCTAATCCGCCCTTCAAAATCAATTATTAGTTTATCCCCATTTTTTGCTTGATAAGAGGCGTCATCGATAGAAGTAAAATTGGGGAATTTTGCTTTGACAGAATCAATAAATTCTTTTATATCCTCCTCTTCAATCTTTGCTTCAATTTTCTTTAAGTTTATTTTATCAAGATCTATCGTTGGTACTTCCGGCATCGATTCAAAAGATAGTTTGTATACAAAATTGCCCTTCTCATCTTCTTTATCCAGATCCGGTAACGATATAACATCAACCTTAGGATAAATGTGAGATTCAACCTTGACTTTTTTTATCAAATCATCTGAACAATAATCAATTGCATTGTTCACCACATATTGCAAAGCTTCATTTTTATAATTTTTAACAACAAGGTCATAGGGCATTTTTCCAGTTCTAAATCCAGGTGATTTTGCATTTTCTGCTATTTCTTGCAATCTCAAATCTACTTTTTGTTTTATATAATCGCTACTAACTGTGATTTCATATTCATACTTTAGCTTATCTATGCTAAGCTCTTTGTAGATATATATGCTATTTGATACATCTACTTCAACTGTATTTTGAGGTATATTATTAGACATTATAATCCGTTTATTAATATTTTAATTTATATCTTAATAAAGCCATTTTACCAGAATTTAAGTTAAATACAATCCTTAAGAACAGGTTTTTTGTACAAACAAAAGTGTATTCAGTGATTATAAATTTTTCCTTAAAACCTAAGTTACATGACTTTAAGTGCGGATAGAGGGACTTGAACCCCCACGAGCAAGCTCACCAGGACCTAAACCTGGCACGTCTACCAATTCCGCCATATCCGCAAGAAAATTTTCAGTAATTTATAGCTAACCCAATCAAAGCTGCCCAACATCATACCGCGATTTATTCGCGGTATCTCGCTATAGATTCCGCTAACAAGTAGCAGAATGACGAATTTTCTGTTTACCAGATTGTGGATAAATTTAAACTACTTCAGCTCTATTATAGGTATCCTATTAAAAATATTCAAGGTTTAAAGCCTTACTTAATTTATGGTATTTACACAATCAGAAAAGCTTATTAATATTTCTTAATGAAAGCTCTAAACTCTGGAAATCAATAATGAGATTAATAACAAGCTTCTTACTCGCTATTTTTCTGATTACACAGAGTGGTTGCACAACCCTTATAATAGGTGGTGTAGTGGCTACAGCAACAGCAATAACAATGCAAGATAAATCCTTGGGAAATATCATTGACGATACAACTATGGTAATCAGGATTAATAAGGGGCTCTTAAAACATGGACTATTTTCATCTATAAAAGTTAAAGTAAGTGAAGGAAGAGTATTGCTCATTGGAAATGTTGATACTCCTGAAAAACAACTCACAGCAGAAAAAATAGCTTGGCAGCAAAAGGAAATTAAAGAAGTGATAAATGAGATAAGAGTAACACCAATTCAAATGGCTTCCATGCTAGACACCACTGTAGATGGTATGATAACGGCGGAAATAAAGACAAGACTTCTGGGGAAAAGAAGTATCAAATCAATTAATTATAGCGTTAATACGGTTGATAAAGTTATTTATTTAATGGGCATAGCCCAAAATAAAGCGGAACTAAAAGCTGTAATAGCAATTGCAAGAAAAGTAAAGGGAGTAAAACAAGTTGTGAGTTATGTACGATATAGACATAGCAAGTTACGTCATTAATGAAAACTGAATTTCTAATGGCAATTTTTGTGTTAAAGAGGGTATGCAAATGAGAGTTGTTTTTCAGACGGATGAAAATATAAACTTTGAAACTGACACTACATTCGTGCTAATAAAGGAAGCGCAAAGGAGGGGGTATGAAATTTTCGTTTATACTCCTGATAATTTAGCACTAAAGCTAAATCAACCACTTGCCTTGGCTCAAAAAGTCAGTGTTGATGATTGTAGTTTCATCTCTAAAGAAGATATGGCAATCAATTTAAATGAAATGGACATCATATTTATCAGACAGAATCCGCCCTTTGATATGCGTTACATTACAACAACTTATATCTTAGAAAAAACCAGCGCATTGGTAATTAACAATCCAACAGAAATAAGGAATTGTCCTGAAAAACTGATAACTTTATTATTTCCAGAGCTAATTCCGCCAACTTTGATCACTGAAAATATATCGATGATTAGAGATTTTTACTGCAGCTATAAAGATATCATTCTGAAGCCATTGTATAGCTATGGCGGAAACGATGTAATCAGAATACGAGATGAAAACAGTATTCAAGTGGTAGTGGATCTCATGATAGCAAAATATGAATATCCTGTAATTACGCAATCATTTTGTAAAAACATAGACAAAGATAAAAGAATATTGTTACTGGATGGTCAACCAATTGGAGTAATGAAACGAGTTCCAAAAGTTAGTGGAGAGATCAGAACAAACATGCGACTTGGAGCAAGTTTTGAACCTGTTGAAATGAACGATAGAGATAATGAAATATGTAACAAAATTGGTCCTGAATTAAAGAAAAGAGGGCTAATATTTGTTGGCATTGATATTATAGATGACTTCCTGCTCGAAATTAACACAACTTCACCCACGGGAGCAGTTCAGATCAATAAATTATACAATATATCACTAGAAAAAGGCCTTTGGGATGCGTTCGAAGAAAAAGCGCAATCAAACAAGAGGAGTTCAGCTATACTCATCAACTAAATTTGTGAACAATTATCTTAACAAACTCAGTAACCCCATTTTTTATCCCTGTTTTTTTGGCATTACTAGCCATATCACGTAATTTTTGAGAATTCACTAATAGATCAACTAACAACTCCGTTAGATTTTTTTTTGCTTCACTATTTTGCTCAACTATTACAGCTGCCCCCGAATCTTCAATATATTTTGCGTTATAAAATTGGTGATTATCTTTTGAGTGAGAGTAAGGAATATATATAGCAGGACATTCAGCAAGAGTGATCTCCGCTATTGAAGTTGCTCCTGCTCTGCTAATTACCAAGTGAGCATTGGCCAACCTACTCTCCATATCATCAAAAAATTCACTTAATTCACAATTGACCTTTTCACTTTTATATAGGTTTTTGACCTTGTTTATATTTTTCCTCGTGCATTGCTGCGTTACTCTAATTCTCTTTTTTATTTTAATAGGCAAATCACAAATTACGCTGCTTACTACATCATCAAAAAAATTTGCACCTTGGCTACCTGCTATGATTAATATGTTTAAAACTACCTCAGTGTTAGAATATCCTTGCGCTTTTATATCAACAAAATTTCCTATAAAAACACATTTATTGCTCTCCGCATATTTAGTCTCTGGAAAGCTGATTGCAATTAATTTTGCACTCTTGAAAAAGAATCTATTTACCCTCCCTAAAACTGTGTTTTGTTCATGTAAAATTATAGGTATAGAAAGAACCTTTGCTGCAAGAAGAGTTGGAAAAGAAGCATAGCTACCAAAACCAATGACCAGTTTTGGTTTTAATTTCCTTATTTGATATAGTGCTAACACACAGCTATATATTAATAAAAGGAAAAATTTAAATTTATTGCTGCTTAGTTTACACAATGGTAAGGTGTAGCTTTCCACGTCGGTATTTTTATTTATTTTTTTATCAGTAAATAATATACAATTGTATCCTTGTGTCCTTAGTGCTTTTGCTAAGGTTATGGCCGGAAAGATGTGCCCGCCTGTGCCACCTGTTGCTAGGATAATATCCATCTGTAAATAACAAATCCTAGATTGTTAACTGTTATTTAATAATTTGCACGTAGAATTTTATTAAGCTTTATGGTAGGGAGTTAAAAATGCCTGAAAATAATAGTAAAAAAGAACTTAATGAGGAAAATAAACCTCAAGAACAAAGAGAAGGCAGAAGCGGAGGTTTTTTAGAATTGTTAAAAAATACAATAAAAATTCTTTTCAATTCGGTTGTTGATTTGTCTCAGCAAGAGCAACATAGTGATGTAAAGAATGCCTATCGGCAACAAGGTTTAGGTGCTAAAGGGAAAAGCCCAGGAGATCTTAATCCGAAGGCAAAGCTTGAAGTGGAAGAAGCAGCTGAGGGATTGAAAGAAAGGTTACAGAAATCTGATGCTGGTAATCAATCTGCTGAAATTAAAGTACCTAATCAAACTTCTGTTCAAGATATTGACAGTTTCAAAGTAATAGAACGTTAATTCAACTATTTAACGATTCATCATCTGCAGCAAGCACTGATTCGTGTATCATCTCTGAAATGGTTGGATGAGGAAAGATTGTAGATTTTATGTCAAAGTCTGTTCCTTCTAGTTGCTTTGCGAGGGCAAAATTGCTAATTAACTCTGTTACTTCTGCGCCTATCATGTGAGCTCCAAGAAGTTCGCCTGTTTTTTTGTCTATCACTGTTTTCACTAATCCTTCAGTTTTACTAAGTGCAATAGATTTACCATTAAAGTTAGAATGAAACTTTCCTATTTTTATATCATATCCATTTTTTATTGCCTGTTCTTCAGTGAGGCCAACACTTGCTATTTGTGGATGGGAATAAGTGCAATTTGGTATGCATTCTTTTTTTAACGCATGAGCACTTTTACCAGCAATCTTTTCAACGCAGATCACAGCTTCATGACTTGCTTTATGTGCTAAACATGGCGGGCCAGCTACATCACCTATTGCATATACACTTGGTTCATTGGTTTCATACCACCCATTTGTCTCGATAAAACCAGAGGAATTTAATTTTATCCCCGTATTTTCTAAACCTATATTTTCAGTATTTGCTTGAATTCCAACCGCAACAATTACTCTATCAAATTCTTTGTTTTCACTACCACTCAGTTGCACCTTAATAGAGTCTTTATTTTTAATGAGAGTTTTTACGCTACTGTTTGTATATATTTTTATCCCCTGTTTTGTGAATATTTCTTCTGCTGGGCCTGAAATGTCTTTATCTTCCAGCGGTAAAATAGTGTCTTTTATCTCTATGATTGTTACATCAACTCCTAAAGTACTATAAAAACTTGCAAATTCTATTCCAATCGCACCAGAGCCTATAATTAGGAGAGATTTTGGTAATTTGTCTGGCATCATAGCGTGTTGCGCATTCCATATTAAATCTCCATCTGCTTCTATTCCAGGTAGATTTCGCGCTCTAACGCCTGTTGCTAAAATAATGTGTTTAGAAGAAATTTCTTGATCTTCCTTATCGCTAACAACTTTTATAGTACTATTGCCTGCAAGCTTACCAAAACCTTTGCAGACAGTAATACTGTTTTTTTTCATCAAGTAGGCAACACCACTTGATAATTTATCAACAACGTTTCTTGAGTATTTCACTATTGATTGTATATCAAAGCTTGCATCCTTTACTTTTATACCAAATTCCTCTGATCTTTTTATTAATCCATAAATTTCAGACGCCCTAAGTAGCGACTTTGTTGGTATACATCCCCAATTTAAGCATATACCGCCTAAATTTTTCTCTTTTTCAACAATTGCAGTTTTAAACCCAAGCTGTGCCGCTCTAATTGCTGCTATATAACCACCAGGACCGCTACCTACAACTGTAATATCATACTCATTCATTAGTTTTTTTCATATTCAAAAAGATTATATATAACAGATGGAACCCATATGATCAATGGCCTGTCCCAAGCAGTTAGTTGGTATTCAGATTTTTTTACCCACAGAAACGGCAAAAATTCCTTGACAAACTCCGCCAGCCCTCTTATCATGACAGTGAAGGTATTCAGTTATCTTCAATCTGTGCAGATTAAACGACAAAAGTATTACATAATTGGCGTCTTATTTTTAATTTTTTGCACTATGTGCACCTTATGTCTTCACAACATTTCTAGGTTTTTATCTATATAAGCTGAAACGCGCTTATAAAGCGTTTAAGACAGTATAGAACGCCAATTTGCAGGATTAGAGAGTGACAATTAGCTAACACAGGATTTCTTTTGCCTTTTTTTTCATTTGGTAAATTTCTTAACGTTTATAGCTAAAGCAATTTAAAAGCCCGTGAAGGGTAGTGCTTGACACTGCCCTCCTTTGTCATCCCAGTGCTCAGACACTGGGATCCAGGAATTTTATTAAGTTGGTAAGCACAGAAGTAGCCGTTTTATGTTAAAATACAACGTTTTGATGGTTATGAAAAGGCTGAATTCCAGTGTCAAGCACTGGAATGACAAGAAGAGGGCACTGGGATGACAGGAGAAGGGGCTACTTGGATGACATCTTTCTTCTTGGTATAAATTATATGTCTCAATGTTCGTACAGCTATGCATGTATGGCTTTGTCGCATAGTGGGAATTGGTATGAGGTGTATTGCTATATATCTCTAAGGGCATATATTATTTACATAATAATACAATATTTCGTTCATAAATCAATGCTTTTAACGTACAACAAGAACATTTTCGTTGTGATTAAGGTTTCTAGTATGTATATTAATGAATCTTGTTTTCAATAAGTAATGAAAGTAATAATTGTTATGATAATGTTATTGTGTAGCAGTTACACAATGGCAAGCGAACGAATAAGTCTAGTGGATAAAAAATTATCCCAAGGGTATGTGGCTCCAGTGCTTACAGAAGATAGTGTTATTTTGGCTGATAAACATGGTACATTATATTCCTTTGATATTGATAACTCAAGGGTTATGAATTGGAAATTGCACCTTCCACACAGAAAAAAAATTGGTAACATGAGCCTATCGTGTCACGGAGGAAATGTTTTCTTTATAGTGGATAACGTTCTACATGCAATAGACGCAAAAACTGGCGAGATTCAGTGGGAAAAAGAATTGAGAGCTCCGGTAAGAGGAAAAGCAGCAGTAATAAATAATAAATTGGTAGTGTTGACTATTGATAATTATCTGCATGCGTTTGATATCAAAGGTGGCAACTCTGTTTGGGCTTATCAAAATGGTATCAATGAGATTCGAGGTTTATATTCTGTATCGCCGGCAATTTCTGATGATAAAATAATAGCACCGTTTTCAAATGGTGAGCTAATAGCTTTTACTGAAGATGGTAAAAAATTGTGGAGCCAAAAATTATCTACAAATCTTTTAGATACACAGCTCACAGATGTAACCACTACACCGAGAGTGCTTGGTGATATTTTAATAGCTACAAATAGTTCTTATATTTATGGTATTAACGTAAAATCAGGAAATATTTTATGGTCAAAATCATTACAAGTAAAAAATGTATCAGATATCAAATCGTATTATAGTCCTCTTATTCCTGTAAAGGAACAAAGAGAAGGCGGAAGAATTTTTATTATTACTAAAGACAATAAAGTTATTGGATTAGGTATACTGAGTGGTAAAACGGTTTGGACATCTGATTTAATAGAAAATACGCAATTATTTGCTCCAATTGTGCATGCTCATACGCTATGGGTAACAAGTAATAAAGGTTCAATGTTTGCTTTTCTTGAATCTGAAAGCTCAGGAAAGGCAATCAAAACACCGGGTAATGTGTTTCATACTCCAGTGTTTACCCATGATAAGATATATGTAACAACTGAGGGAAATGGTGTTTATTCTTTAGTGCGACCCTGAAAGTCGTGGTTTTGTGGTGGTTAAATTCCACTTTCCCTAGACATCGGGGATAATGTATATCTCACATTTTAAAGGGTGGCAACCTTTGGGGTGCAAGCATGAGATAAAAGCAGGTAACACTAAACCTCATGGTGAATCCCTGCAAACAGAGTTAGATATGATTA
>JAITXQ010000072.1 GCA_031284675.1 Rickettsiales bacterium
TTCCATTTCCTATACTTTCTTCCTTCCTTAATCCAGAATTAGCGTTTATAGGAGATTGTTCACCAAAAAACTTTCAAGCCCTTTTTGACAGAGCAAGTATACGCGCTAAAGTTAAAATCCGACCAGGACGATTGTATAGCCGCAATAAAGTGGATAAGTCTAAACGTCATCACGTTTTTAGGAGAGTTTGCTAATGGAGGCTCTTAAGTTGACGCTATTGAGCGTTCAGCTAAGCAGTTAAAAGATCAACCTATGCGCGAATTAGAATCCAGTAAATTCTCTTTCGTTAGTTGTAAAAAGTTTTCTGCTATAGCGCTACTAAACAGCAGGATGCATTGTATGAACGCCCAAAAATTCTTTTACTCTTTCAAGATAAGTAGGTGGTTCAGCAGGAATGCTTACGTCATCTATTTTAGAATATATCGCCGCATCTACAACTTTATCTGTTATTAATTCCCTTAGTTTTTGTTTTATCTGACCTCTCTGAATATGTTCTCCATAGTCATTATAAAACTTTACATATAATTCCTTGAACACAAATTCTTTTATAGCATCTCTTGTATAAGAAATGCCATCCTTTACTTCATCACTCACGTTGCTCAAATCCACTCCAGAACTTAGTGAATACAAATTATCAAAATTTTCTTTCAAAACTTTTATTTTATAGTAATGCTTATCCACATATCTCTCAAAAAATCTTTTAGTAGCATTACCGGCCAACTCTCCTATTGGCTGAGGCTCTAGTTGAGCTGCAAAATTATTTTCCGCTTCAAGACCACTTAATGCATAAATGATACGGTTAAGCATTCCAGGGCCACATTGGCGGTTACTTTCCTCAAAGCGAACCAGTAATATAGATTTCAATAGTTCTACATCTGCATTTTGTTCTCTTGCTGCAATTAAAACTAAATTTATAGCCTGTGTTAATGTCAATCCGGTTTTAGAATCTCTCCATCCTACCCACATTTTTTCTCTATAACCATCTAATTTCAGATAAGGTGCTATCAGTTCTTTCTGCTGACTTGTCAAACCGCTTATATAATTTTTAAACTCTTTATCTAACTCATTTAACGGCGTACCATATTTTTCCTTTAGTTCTTTAGCATATTTAATGACGCTTTGCTCAAAGCTACCTGTATGAACACTCTGATTGCTAGTTCCCACATCACTCACGTTGAATAAAAAGCTCAGTTGCTTAACATTTAAACCCAAAGGTGAGAAGAGTTTTACTAATGGATATTTTATTAACTCAAGGAGTGCTACTGGGATCAATAATATAGCATTTATAAGCACAAGAAATACTTGAATACCTAGTGTTTCTCCTTTAGCACTCAGTAGCAGCCACCCATTAAGGGCAGACATTTTCGATGCACAGCATAACAATGGTAATTGAATGCAATATATTAGATATATAGAGAAAAACAAGATTTTATCTTTTAATCCTATTGTTGGGTCATTATACACTTCAGAAAAAATATTGTCACTACTGTTCTCATTTTTGAAAGATTGATAGCTGCTTGTAATCTTTTCTGTAAAAATAGAACAAAGCTTATGTATGCAATAGCCTGCAATTCCAATAGTAAGTAAAACCGCAAGTAACCCAGAAAAAGCTAATGCCTCACTTGAAGTTTTAACAAGAAGAAATGCATAAAGCGCGATTAGCAATACTTCAGACAGATATTCAAGTAAAATAATTGCTCCAATAGCAGAAACAAACAGTAAAATACACCCACAAACAACTAGAAATTTTTTAAGTTTCTTATTCATTACCTTCACTTAATAACTTGTTAATATGATCTATTTTAGGAATAAATTGAAAAAAATGCAAGTTTTTATGTTAAAAGATTCATTGAAATTTCTGAGCTTAAATTATATTGTTAATCTATTCAGATAAAAACTAGAAAATTATTGTGTCAAACAAAATAGGTTTTTTGGCTGTTTTTGCCTTAGTGATTAGTAGCCAAATTGGCTCTGGAATTTTCATGCTTCCAATCAGCCTTGCTCCATATGGCATGTATAGTCTTATAAGTTGGGCGATATCAGGGCTCGGCGCTATATCTCTTGCTTTGGTTTTTGCCTTACTCTGTGCAAAATTTCCAGAAACGGGCGGCCCTCACGTTTATGTAAAGCATGCTTTTGGCCCTACAACAGCTTTTTTTGTTGGTTGGATGTATTGGGCAAGTTCGTGGGTTGGTTCAACAGCTGTAACAGTTGCAAGCATTGGTTATTTAGCTCCACTTTTTCATAATGATATGCAAAATATACGTTTGCTTTTAGAAATAACATTAATTTTAGCCATTATGCTAATAAACTTAAGAGGGATAACTACTGTTGGATATGTCGAGCTTTTATTAATGATTATCAAAATTACTGCACTGCTTGCAATACCAATAGCAGCACTATTTTTCTTTGATAGAAATAATTTCCTTGTAAGCGAGGAAGTATCAAATCTCACAACATCTCAAATTTTTGCTCGCTCTTCACTGCTCACTCTATGGTGCTTTATCGGGCTTGAATCAGCAACAGCATCTGCAGGATCAGTTGAAAATCCAAGCAAGACAATACCAAGAGCAATAGTGCTTGGTACGTTTTCTGTTGCCATCATATATTTCATTAATAGCCTTGCAATTATGGGATTGATAAATGGCAATGATCTAGCTAACTCAAAAGCACCATACGTTGATGCGATAAAAATAGTTTTACCTGGCAATTGGTATTTTATAGTTTCCATTATTGCTTTTATCGTTTCCGTGAGTAGTCTAAACGCTTGGTTTCTAGCTGATGGACAAGTTGCTTTAGGTCTTGCAAAAGATAAGTTAATGCCGCAATTTTTTGCTAAAAGAAACAAATATGACGCTTCTTTTTGTGGAATGATAATCAATACATTGGGAATATTAGTTTTGCTCGTTTTAACATCAAGCAAAAACTTTGCTAAGCAAGTAACTTCAATTATTGATGTCGCTGTAGTTTCATATTTATTTGTCTACTTAGCGTGTGGTCTTGCTTTTCTCAAAGTTATTATACAAGAGAAAAACTACTGCAAATTCTTAATTGGAGGCGTGGCTGTATTTTTTTGCTGCTGGGTAATATATGAGACTCCTATAAACACATTGTTGATGTCAAGCCTATTCCCTCTAAGTGGCACATTTACCTATCTACTTTGGTACCACAGGTCTATAAAGCGATCTTCTTAAAAGCTTAACTCAAAAACATAACTTTTTATTTGTTAAAGTTCTTGGGGTTAGGTTATACTACCGTCCTATATTAATAGAATCAAGAGGTATTGTGTCAAATAAAATAGGTTTTTTGACTGTTTTTGCTTTAGTCATCAGTAGTCAAATTGGCTCTGGAATTTTCATGCTTCCAATTAGCCTTGCTCCATACGGCACTTATAGCCCTATAAGCTGGGTGATATCAGGACTCGGCGCTATATCTCTTGCTTTGGTTTTTGCCTTACTCTGTGCAAAATTTCCAGAAACGGGTGGCCCTCACGTTTATGTGAAGCATGCTTTTGGCTCCACTGCAGCTTTTTTTGTTGGTTGGACATACTGGGTGATTTCGTGGGTTAGCACAACAGCTTTAATAGTTGCAAGTATTGGCTATCTTACTCCACTCTTTCATGGAGATATTCAAAATGCATGCCTATTTTTAGAAATACTATTATTTACGGTCATTACACTAATAAATTTAAGAGACGTCACTACTGCTGGATGTGTTGAGCTTTTATTGATGATTGTCAAAATTACTGCACTGCTTGCTATACCAGTAATAGCGTTGTTTTTCTTTGATAGAAATAATTTTATCACAAGTGAGGAAACATCAAGCCTCACAATGTCTCAAGTTCTTGCTCGCTCTACACTACTCACTCTCTGGTGTTTTATTGGGCTTGAATCAGCAACAGCATCTGCAGGATCAGTTAACGATCCAGCCAAGACTATACCAAGAGCCATAGTACTTGGCACAATCTTTGTTGCCGTTATATATTTCATTAATAGCCTTTCAATCATGGGATTGATAAACGGCAATGATCTAGCTAATTCAAAAGCACCGTACGTTGATGCAGTAAAAATTATGTTTCCCGGGAATTGGCATTTGATTATTTCCATTGTTGCTTTTATTGTTTGCGTTGGCGCTTTAAATGCTTGGGTATTAGCTAGTGGACAAGTGGCCCTTGGCCTTGCAGAAGATAAACTTATGCCGCAGTTTTTTGCTAAAAGGAACAAGCATGGTTCTCCTTTTTGGGGCATAACAATCAGCTCAGTTGGAACTTCAATTTTGCTCATTCTTACTTCAAGCAACAATTTTGCTAAGCAAATCACATCGATTATCGACTTTTCTGTAGTTTCATTTTTGTTTGTCTACCTTGCATGCAGTCTTGCTTTTCTCAAGTTTATTATCAAGGAGAAAAACTATTACAAATTTTTAATTGGTAGTATAGCAACAACCTTTTGCTGCTGGATAATATTTGAAACCTCTATAAATACCTTGCTAATTGCAAGCTTATTCACCGTAAGTGGCATACCCATTTATTTATTTTGGTACCGCAGAGCTCCTGCGCAATAAAATAGAGAATACTCTTTAAATGATCCATATTTATGGACCATGACTTTTCTTGTTGTCTACTTGTTCAACATTACCCTTCTCAAATTTACTACCTACTCCTTTTATATGTTTATTATCTATGTTAGCCTCATCTTTTATCTTACTAGAGTGAATTGTAAATTTGTCTTGCGATTGTGATTTTTCATATGCTTCCATGTTGTCATATATAGGGTTACTGATGATTTCTATTTTTTCAGGTGTGAAAGTTCTTGCTAAAAATCTCCCTGTTTATGGTCTTGTATTGGGTTTTCCTTAAGTTTATGCCTATTACGCTTTTTGTCTTGGCTTTCAAAATCAGGAATTGTTTTCTCCTTCAATACCTCAAATAATTCATTAAAACTCTGTTTCAGTCCTTCTAATTTCATTACTTTTTGTTGTATTATCTTATCCGCTCTTTTACTTGTAAGATTTTGCTTGAAAATTTTTTTTATTAGATTACTTTCTTGTTTATATTTTTCATCTCCGTTGTCTGCTAAGATTTGACTAAATGTTAATTTTTTTTCTTTAATTAAATAGTTGTTTGAGGTTCTGATTTTTATTTATCTTATTAAAATCTTGATAGTCGTTTATCAAAGAATACCCAACTGCAGCAAGAAGTTCTTCGTATGCTGCGCTACCTTTAGAATAATCAACCCCTCCGCTCTTGATATTTTGTCGAGCTCCCTTTTCCTTATTTTCACTAGGCTTAACATTAAGCTTATCATGTTCTTTTTTACTCATTTCTCATTTTATTATGTAATATTATTAATATTGCATAATAATTACTAAATTAAGGTTAATTGCAAGGTAAAAATATTAAAACAATTGTAAATTTTGTCAGTAAAAATATAATATAGCTTTGAAGTTAGAGGTTCATCTATATGGGATATAAAATTGCTATTGTTGGAGCAACTGGAAGAGTAGGGCGTGAGGTATTAAGTATACTTGCTGAATTTCAGAACGAAGGAAAAATTTTAATAGACTCTGTGATTGCACTTGCATCAAAAAAATCAGAGGGGAGAAAGGTGAGTTTTGGTGATAAAGAATTAACTGTCCTATGTCTTGAGGATTATGATTTTGTTGGAGCCAATATAGCCATTTTCTGTGCTGGATCTCATGTTTCTGAAAAGTACGTACCGGTTGTAACGCAGGCAGGATGCATCGTGATAGATAACACTTCCCATTTTAGGATGAAAGAGGGTGTGCCGCTCATTATTCCAGAGATTAATAAAGAAAAAATCATGGAGTATAAAAACCTTAACATAATATCCAATCCAAACTGTACTACAATACAGATGCTGCTAGTACTACATTTATTACACCAGAAAGCAAAAATAAAGAGAATCGTTGCTTCAACTTATCAATCAACTTCTGGCGCAGGTAAGGCAGCAATGGACGAACTCTATAACCAGACAAAAAAAGTCTTCATGAATGAGGCTAAAAAACCTGAAATATTTCCTAAGCAAATAGCGTTTAATTGCATTCCCCATATAGGAGAATTCATGGAAAATGGCTCCACAAAAGAGGAATGGAAAATGCAAGAGGAGACAAAAAAAATTTTAGAGGAAGATATAAAAGTTACTGCAACTTGTGTAAGGGTACCAGTTTTTATTGGTCACGCTATAGCAGTAAATGTAGAGTTTAATCAGCATATAACTGAAGAACAAGCTCGTGAAGTGCTAAGTAAAGCCGAAGATAATGGGGTTTTAGTATACGATAGGCGTGAAGACGGTGAATATACAACTCAAATTGATGTTGTACAGGAGGATGCTGTATACGTATCACGTATTAGAAAAGACAATACTGTTGAGTACGGATTAAATATGTGGATAGCGGCTGATAATCTACGCAAAGGTGCAGCACTGAATATAGTGCAAATCTTGGAGATTTTGACAAGAGAGACTCAATAACTTAAATTTATATTAACATGTCCCATTTTACGCTTATCCCTAACCTCTTTTTTTCCATATACGGTTAAATTAGCTTTTTTGTCGCTCAAGTACTTGTGAGAATCATATATATCATTACCTATTATGTTTTTTGTCATACAAGGAAAGCGTAACTCTACTTTTTGCGTAGGTAACCCGCATATTACTCTAACCAGCTGCTCAAATTGACTAACGTTACATGCATCCAAGCTCCAGTGGCAAGAATTGTGAGGTCTTGGAGCTAGTTCATTAACTAACAATTTATTATCTTTAGTAATAAAAAATTCAATAGCTAGAATTCCTATTAAATCAAGCGCACCTACTATTTTCTCTGCAATTTGCTGTACTTCTTGAGTTAATTTGTTGTCTATTTTAGCTGGCACTGTTGAAGTATCAAGTATTCCATCAACATGATAATTTTCTGCTATAGGAAAGAAGACCACCCTACCATTTTGATCTCTTGCAATAACTATTGAAATCTCTTTCAGTAAGTCAACACTTACTTCCAGAACATATTGTGTATTCCAATCAAAGGAAGCAAATTGCTTTACTTCAGAATCATTCTTGATCACATATTGTCCTTTTCCATCATAACCCATTTCTGTTGTTTTCAGCATTGTTGGATAGCCAAAAGTTTTACTGCTTTCTAGTAGCTCATTATAATTTTGTATACTTTTGTAATCAGCAGTTTTTATACTTAAGCTTCTAATAAAATCTTTCTCTCTCAGCCTATTTTGCGAAATGTGTAACGCTTTTTTACCTGGATAAAAATCTGCATCCTGTGATACGATATCAATTGCGCTACATGGAATATTTTCAGATTCAATAGTAACTAAATCCACACTCTGTGCAAAAGATTCAAGAGCCTTCTTATCAGAGAAGTCTGCTATTGTGAAATCATCAGCAACAGAGCAATCTTTAGCATTAGCAAAAATATGTGTTTTTTGTCCGAGCTTTGCTGCAGCAACTGCAGTCATTTTACCTAATTGTCCACCACCTATTATTCCTATTACTTTTTTGCCAAGCGCATTTGGTTCGTTCATATTATAAACTAATCTTTTCTAACCAGAATATGATAATATACTTGAAAAATCTATGAAAAAAGTGTATAATTAAAGGGTCATTTTCTTATCATACATACCCTATAATGACCATAAAATACACACTTACTACTAACTTTGTTGAAGTTACAGTTTTACCGGTTTACATTGAAGAACAATCTATCCCTTATGAAAATTGCTACGTATGGATGTATAACGTTAAGATAAAAAATAAAAGTCAATCAACTATTCAATTGTTAAGTCGTCATTGGCAAATAATAGATTATAAAGGGAAAGTAAATGAAATTGCTGGAGTGGGCGTTATTGGAGAACAGCCTGTGATAAAATCTGGAGAGGTATTCAAATATACAAGCGGAACATACTTAAATGTGCCATCGGGAATAATGCAAGGTAAGTATGAATTTCTAAATGAAGAAAGTACAAAAACTTTTGAGGTCATAATACCATCCTTTTCTTTGGATAGTCCATATGTCAACACTAGACCGCATTAACTTGATTGTCATCAAAATAGTTTATTTTTTGTTCCCATCATCAAGTTTAAATAAGATGACTGTAGAGATTAATCCTATTATAACTATCATTAACGAAAATGGTGCAGCTTCTCTATAACGCTCATCGCTTACAAGTTCATATATTCTAGTTGATATAGTTTCAAAATTAAATGGTCTTATAATGAGTGTTGCTGTTAGCTCCTTGATGGTATCCATAAATACAAGTAAAAACCCTGATAATATACTCTTCTTGATGAGAGGGATATGAACATTCAGACATGTGGAAATAGGCCCATGACCCATAGTATATGCAGTCCACTCGATTTCATTTGGTGTTTTTTTGAGTCCTGACTCCACTGCTTTGAAAGATATAGCAAAAAAACGAAATAAGTATGAGTAAATTAAAGCACCAATAGTTCCTACTAAGCTAATTTCCACAACATATTGAGTAATGAAAGAGGATATTTTGCTTAAAAATATTATTATACTAATTGCGATAATTGCATTTGGAATCGCATAGCCCAGGGAAATGAGACGCGCTATATTGTTGATTACCTTATTTTTACGCGCCGTATATCCAGTCATTATTGCAATGCTAATTGAGATTAATGCGGTGATAAATGATAAACTAACGCTATTCGCTATTATATTATAGAATCTTGCTTCGTATATGAAAAACCCCTTCTCTATGCTCCAATATATGAGCGGAATCATTGGCAAAATAAAACCTATTAATATCGGCAATACACACATAAGATAAGCAAAGATCAATGGTATAGTGCCACTTATACTCCGTTTGTTGTGATAATCTGAATTGGTATTGATTGAAGAGTAGGATATTCCTTTTTTTTGTAGTTTTTTTTCGATAGCTATTAGTGTTGCAACGAAAATCAATTCTGCAACTGCCAAAACAGTAGTTGAATATTTATCATGCAGTAAAAACCAGGTGCGATATATTCCTGTCGTAAAAGTATCGATAGCAAGAAACTGTGGTGTGCCGAAATCTGTAATTACTTCCATTAGTACCAAGGATAACCCAGCTATAATTGATGGGCGTATGGAGGGTATGATGACAGAAAATAAGCTCTGTAATGAGGAAAACCCAAGTGTTGATGCAATAGTGACTGAGTTACTAACATTCTTCAGACTTGAGCGAACTAACATATAAACGTATGGATATAGACTAAATCCCATTATTAATATTCCACCACCTAGGGATTTTATTTCAGGAAACCAATAATCACTCTTGCTCCACTCTAAAATGTCTCTTAATGAGCTCTGCACCGGACCTGAAAACTCTAGCGTGTTTACATAAACGAACGCTACTATATATCCGGGAATCGATATTGGAAAGAATAAAGCAATTTCAAAAATTCTACTCCCAGAAAATGAAAAAAATGTGGTGAGCCAAGCTGGAATTACTCCAAATACAAAAGATATTCCCCCCACTCCTATCATCAAAATTAACGTATTGAGTATATATTCAGGGAAAAGTGTACTAATTACCCACCCAGAATTTGCTGAATCTGTAAATAAGATTGATATTAATGATAATATTGGGCAGACGAATAATATGCTTACTAGAAATAAGAATATATTTTTAAATACTCTTAAAAACATTAATTTGAATCGATATTTAATATTAAAATGTTATATGTAAAAACTGAATATATCCAGTAATTAACAGCCGATCTATTGAATATCTTTGTAATTTTATATATTATGTTTTAGGTTGATAAATTAATAACCATGAGTTTTGTCATTGCAACTTTCTATCATTTTGTAGAACTTTCTAACTACTATGACATGAAAAACGAAATAAAAGTTGCATGCGACGACGTTGAGTTAAAGGGTACTATACTCCTTGCAGAAGAGGGTATTAATACGACAGTATCTGGTGGAAGAAACGCAATTGATAAAATATTTGATTTTCTACGTTCTGATTACAGACTGAAAGATCTTACGTGGAAAGAAAGTGCAGCAGAATATCAACCATTTAGTAAGATGAAAGTGAGGTTAAAAAGAGAGATCGTGAACCTTGGCGTAAGCAATCTTGATATTTCTCTTAAGGGTAAATACGTTGATCCAGAGTGTTGGGATGATTTTACTTCTCAACCTGACGTTTTAGTAATAGATACACGAAATGAGTACGAAGTAAAGTTAGGCAAGTTTAAAAATGCAATCAACCCACATACTCAGCGTTTTCGCGATTTTCCTCAATGGGCAGAGTCATTTTCTGAGAGTAAAGACCTGAAAGTAGCTATGTACTGCACTGGTGGAATTAGATGTGAAAAATCTACAGCATATATGAAAAGTCTTGGATTTAACGATGTTTATCATCTTAAAGGTGGTATTCTCTCTTACCTTGACAAAACTCATAATAAAAATAGTAATTGGAAAGGCGAATGTTTTGTTTTTGATGATAGAATTGCTGTTAATAACTCACTTACTCCAAGCAACACAATAAAATGCATATTCTGCTCAAATCAAGTTTCAACAGATGAGCTGAAGTCAGTTTCACGTGGCCAGGTGATTTGCTTTAATTGTAAATCTTCAGATATTGAAAGAAAGTCCATGTGCTAGAATTTAATACGTTTCTATTTTCTATAATTTCTTTCCTAGTGAACCCAGAATTGAGGTTAAGTTGCACTTCAAAGAAGTAAAATGGCAAAAGCCATTCTACAACATCCTCCTAGCAAATTGAAGTACACCAGGACCTCAGTCCATGTTAAATCATCTTCCACAAAAAACAGAAAAGGGTGCTAGAAGACAGCTGGCCATAACATTAGAAAGGCATTTAGCTGTTAGGCTTTTAAATAAACCAATTATTTCCTTATTCTTAGCAAAAGAAAGTGGTTTTTTACCATCATTATCTTTTACATTAGCTTTGGCTCCTGCTTTCAGAAGACAATTAACCATATTAGTGTTATTAGAAGAGGCAGCATGATGCAATGCAGTTCTTCCTTGGCTATCTTTGGCGTTTACATCAGCATCTCTATTTAAAAGAAGTTCAGCTACATTAGTTTTACCCAAAGAGGTAGCAACTTGTAATGGAGTGAGACTTCTGTTATCTTTATTAACATTAACATCATTATTAAGGCATTGTAGAACCTGATCAGAATCATCATTCTCAATTGCTTGTATTAATCTTAGAAAGCTTATTGCCTCATCAATGTCTCTCTTTTCATTATCTGGTAACTCATAGTAATATTCATTGAAACACTCCCATAATTTATCTTGTATTATTTGCTTTACTTCTCCAGCTAGATAAAACTTTTTTATAGGTTTCCTAGTCATCGGGCATGTCATATTACCCTTTGTCCACCGTGAAATATTATTATATTCGTAGAGCTTCTGTGAGCTTGAATTATCACAATACATTATTCTAGCAGGTTCTAATATTAGTTCCATTCCTATTGGACAAAGAAGATCGTCTTCTTCAAAGTAATCATTACCTTTTTCAATCGCCTTTTCAATATGCTCGCCTATTAAACGCTCATAGTCTGCCGGTCCATCCTTACTTCTACGATATTTCTTAGAAATTCTATATAAATCATGATGTTCAATACCACTTAACATAATTTAATCTTATAAATTATTAAAATGCCAATATATATACTAACAACTAAACTTACAAGTATTTTTTAATTATAAGATATGATATTCTAATTTGTTTTATTTATAAAAAAGTTGCAGGTGTATATCTTTTAAGTATTTACTTTTTATTCTTGATTAACTCTAAAGCCTTCTCCAGATCTATGCTTTCAATATCTGCACTCTTGCCCAAAGCAACGTTTGTTTTATCGCATTTTATATAGAATCCGTACCTGCCGTTGCAGATAAAAATTTCTTTTCCTTTTTCATTAAATCCAAGAGATTTTAGCTCTTTGCGTGGGCTGTTTGCAATAATTTGTACAGCTTCACTTAATTGTGTGCTCAGCACCTCCTTGGAGCTTTTCTTAAGAGAAAAGTATTTACCATCATAAAAAATATAGTATCCAAATCGTCCAAGGCCTACTTTCACTTCTTTTCCAGTTTCGGGATGCTCTCCAAGTACTTTTGGCAAGGATAGCAATTTGGTAGCGGTGTTCAGATCAATATCGTTGACATTTATATCTTTTGGTATAGAAACCGCTTTTTTCTTTTCTGACTCATTATTAAACTGCAGGTAAAGCCCAAAAGGACCTTTTTTAATTACTACCTCTTGGCCTGTTATATCATCTATGCCTAAACTTTTTGGATATTCTGAGCTGTCGTTACTATCCGTAATTTCTTTTGTATGGTTGCATGTAGGATAGTTAGAGCATCCAAGAAATACTCCAGCTCGCCCAAAGTTTAATTTCAATATACCATCAGAACAAGCAGGACATTTCTTATCTACCTCTTTTTTTCCTTTCTCTGAACAAAACCAATCGATTATCAAATCATGAATGCCACTAAAAACTTCATCATGTGTCATTTGCTTGACAGAGTTTACATGATCAAAAAATGGTACCCAAAAATGGCCTAATTCTTTTTTCCAATCCGCATGTCCATTTGAGATTAAATCAAGCTTTTCCTCCATTTGTGCTGTGAAATCATATTCTACACAACGGTGAAAAAAAACTTTTAAAAATATAGTAACAATTTTACCGCGGCTGCTTGGAATAAACCTTTTGTTATCCAATGAAACGTACTCACGATCCTGTAATACCGAAATAATTGTTGCATAAGTTGATGGACGACCTATACCGATTTCTTCCATTTTTTTTACGATACTTGCTTCACTATAACGAGGTGGCGGTTGAGTGAAATGTTGTTTTGGCTCAACTGAAATTAGTTTACATGCTTCCCCTTCCTTCATGATAGGCAGCAGGCCTTCATTTTCGGCTTCTATGTTATCTTGGTAGACCTTATAAAAACCATCAAACAATATACTCGACCCACTTGCTCGCAGAATTACCTTCTGATCAGCAGAACTAATTTCAACCACCACTTGATCAAGGATTGCCGATTCCATTTGACTTGCAATGGTTCTTTTCCAGACCAAATCATACAATTTAAACTGCTCTAGCGTTAAGTAGTCTTTAATACTGCTTGGCGTTCTGTTGATATCAGTTGGACGGATTGCTTCATGCGCTTCTTGAGCATTTTTGACCTTTTTTACATATTTGCGAGGAGACTGTGGTAAATATTTATCGCCATATAATGACTTAATTGACCCTCTGATTGAGTTTATAGCCTCATCTGCAATATGAAACCCATCTGTACGCATGTAAGTTATCAACCCTACAGTTTCACCACCAATATCGATACCTTCATATAAATTTTGCGCTATGCGCATAACATTTTTCACATTAAAATACAGCTTATTCACTGCATCTTGCTGTAGAGTAGAGGTAATAAATGGAGGAAGCGGATTTCTCTTAACTTGCTTGCGTTCTACCGTGCTTACAGCATATTGCCTTGATTCAATTTGCTTGACTAAGTCTTTTGCTTCTTCTTCATTTTTAATATCAAATTTTTCTAGCTTCTTATTGTCATAGTGGCTCAGCATAGCAAAAAAAGCTTCGTTTTTGCTGTTTTGCATTTCTGCTTTTATGCTCCAATATTCTTGTGATACAAACTTACTAATTTCATCTTCCCGTTCGCATATAAGCTTTAGTGCAACAGACTGCACGCGCCCTGCAGACTTGCTTCCCGATAACTTCGTCCATAACAGTGGTGACAAACTAAATCCAACCAGGTAATCCAAAGCTCTACGTGCTTGTTGTGCACGCACTAAATCCATATTTATCTCACGTGGATTTTTTATTGCTTCTTGAACTGCTCTCTTTGTTATTTCATTGAAAACTATTCTATAAATGTTGTTTTCATTACTGATTGCTTTCTTTTCTTTTAATGCCTCTATCACATGCCAAGCCATTGCTTCCCCTTCTCTGTCTGGGTCTGTTGCAAGATATATATCTGATGTTTTGCTTGCTGCTTTTACTAACTCTTTTATATATTTTTCTGCTTTTTCAATGATTTCATACTTTATAGCAAAATCATTATCTGGATCGACGGAGCCGTTTTTTGCTGGAAGATCTCTTACATGTCCAAAAGATGCAGCTACTTTGAACTCTTTACCCAAATATTTACCTATCGTCTTTGCTTTCGCAGGTGATTCAACTATTAATAATGCCATAATTGTTAATTATTTTAGTGCTTAGAGATAATATGTTGAGAAATATACAATGAAAAGTAAAAAAATATTTTAATAGGTCTTGTGAATTTTATAAAGCAAGTTGTTCACGGTTTCCAGAAAACCCTTGGACATTGCTATTTTTAAGTGAATTTGAAGGCTCATTACAATAGTATATGATCGCAGCAGCAACAAGACAACAAGCTCCAACTGCTATTCCCACTGCTAACATTTCTAAGTAAACTGCAATAGCTATTCCAGAAATAATTCCAGCCACTGCTAGTGTGGAAGCAACTACAATAGGCAGTTTATTTCTCTCTTCATTTCGTGGACTTGGCCGTTGATTATTGTTTTGAGTGTTACTTACTTGATTTGAAACTAGTATTTTAGTACTGTCACTTTCAGAAACTTCACCATGCTCACTATCACTTGCGCTTATGTGTTTAATAGTGCCGGTTGTTTCACTTACAGGCTGAGAAACTTGTTCATCAACACTAGAAGAACAAGATTGACCAACTGCTCGAAGTTGCTTAGTGCTTGGATTGCCAAGGTTTCTGTTTGGTGCATTATTTCTGATTACTGCTGAAACAGCTGCACATAATCCCAGCTTTGAAATGTGCCGTACTGCAACATCTTCAAAGTCAACAAAATCAATCAGAGATTTTTCATGGACCCCAAGTTTTACTTTCAACCTATCTCTGTTTTCTTCCAGAAAAGCTTTTATTCCATCAAGCGTATCACCCCAATGGTAGACCATTAGTGGCAAAATGTTAATCAATGGTTTATGGTTATATAGGAATATTCTTCTCTCTATTTTAGGCATTATTTCAGCTTTAAGTTTCAGATTCTCTGGACTGACATATAAACCATCAGCTTCCAGTTTTGTTATGTGATTTACCATAGACTCACACACGTCTATTTTATATTCTCCAACAGCCCAGCGTAATGGAGTCCACCTACCAACTTCACTTGCTTTGTTAACATCAGCTCCTTTATTTATTAGAGCTTCTACTATATCTATATAACCATTTTCAGCAGCCCAAAGTAATAGAGTCCACTTACCGCTTGCTTTATAAAGGTCTGGTACTGCTCTATCAACATCTGCCCCATTGTCTATTAGAGCTTTTACTACACCTCCATGACCATATTCAGCGGCTAAAATTAATGGAGTACATTTACCCAAACGCATGTCAAAAGTATCTATATTAACATCCACCCCTTTGTCTATTAAAATATTTAATATGTCTATATAGCCATGTTTAGCAGCCTGAACTAACAGTCTTCTTCCATTTCCGCTTGTATCAACATCTGCTCCTTTGTCTATTAAAACTTTTATTATTTCTGCATGGCTCCAAAAATAAGCCAAAGATAATGGGGTATCTTCATTTCTATTTAGCAGTGAGTTAACACCTACTCCTTTATCTATTAAGACTTCCACTATTTTTACACAATCAATTTGAATAGCTAACTTTAATAATGGTTCATAATAACTGTTCGATGAGCAGTAATAATAAAAAAAATGATTTATACTAAAACTAGCCTCTCTCCATTTTTCATATACGACTAAATCCGCTGCCTTCAACTCCTTTCTTATTTTTTCGATTATGTTATCCTGATCTAGATCACCATCAGCATTTACTGCTCTTAATATTTTTATCCACTGTTTATATTCCATAACTTTCCTCTACTAAACGCTACACAAGCATTTTACCCAGTATCTCAGTAATTGTCAATTTTGCTAACAAATTACGTGAAAGTTTGTAGAAAATACTGGACTCTGTAGCATTACAAAAAATCCAATTATTTTCTTGCATTACTCTCTGTCATCTAAGTAGCACCTATCCCAGCGCGTGACACTTTATAATGATGTCATTCAAGTAGCTGACACTGGTTCCTTTATGACGGTGTCATCCCAGTGCATAAGTGTTGAAAGTGGTAGTAAAAGGATATAAAGAGCTATTATTACAGAAAAATGGAGGTAATAATGGATCAAATAGAAGGAATACTAAAATT
>JAITXQ010000045.1 GCA_031284675.1 Rickettsiales bacterium
ACAAAACAGTTTTGTTATATCTTCCATGGGTAACCTCATCTATTTTTTTTGTATTTGTTGAGTTTACCCTACTCTCCTGCCTTTTCTATTCTTTTTTTAATCCAGAATTAGCGTTATAAGAACTAACATTGCTCCAAAGCGTGGTAACAAAGAAATGATGTACGTAACAAAAACAACGGGTAAATTAGCAATTACTCATTATTCAGTGCAAAAAGTTATAGGACAAGTCAGCCTGGTCAAATGCACTTTAGAGACAGGTAGAACACACCAAATTCGAGTACACATGAGCCACATAGGGCATTCTATTGTTGGCGACCAAGTTTACGGAAAAAATAGTAGTAAAAGTGCAAAATATGCTAAAAATTCTGATTGTATCCGTAATTTCAATAGACAAGCACTACATGCTTACACACTGGGATTATATCACCCAAAAAGTAAGGAATACATGGAATTTGCCTCTGATTTACCGCAAGATATAAAAATTTTAGTAGGTGAGTTTGAAAATATGTAAAATTTTTGAGGGTAAGAGCGTATAAGAAAGTGCCTTAACAGTTGCAGTGCATGTCTATCAATGATAAAATATTAAAGATTGGTGTATATTTGATGTTGTGATTGGTGTATTGCTTGCTGTACTGTTGTTTTTTTGTGGTAATGATGCACTTGCGAAACAGGAGCCACGTTCAATAGCTACAGACAATCACATAAAAGTAATAAATTATAACCCACAGGCTATACACAAGTATACAGGTTTTTATGGTTATCAATCTAGTATATTGTTTGAACCAGGAGAAGTAATACAAAACCTTTCAATGGGTGATTCAACTGGTTGGCAACTTCTTCCTCAAGGCAACAGATTGTTTATTAAGCCTATAGATGATATTGCTGATACTAACGCAACTATAATTACCAATAAAAGAGTTTATTACTTTGAATTTCATGCTGAAGAAGCAACTGGACTAGATGATCCAAGATTAGCATATGAAGTAAGATTTCTTTATCCACTATTCAACAGTGATGAGATTTACACGACCAATAACGGCGATATCTTTGAGCAAACTAGTCATACCATTATTCCCGACATAAATGATATTGAAGTTATAAAGAAGGGTTTAAATTTTAATTATTCCATTTCACACATTAAGGGCAGCCAGTCAATAATACCAATTAAGGTTTTTGATGATGGAAAATTTACATACCTGCAGTTTAATGAAATAAATTCTGACTTTCCGGCAGTTTTTATGGTCGATTCTGCAGAATATGAGTCTTTAGTAAATTTCCGTACAGTTGATAACTACCTGATAATCGAAAGGGTAAGTTCAGTGTTTACCTTAAGGCATGGATCGAGTACAGTCTGCTTATTTAATGAAAACATACCTTTCAAAAAAGGGTAAAACGTTCATTTTTGCAGACAATTTGCATGGCAACGTTTTTGCTTAAAAATTGTAGTATTTGTACAGTTGTGCATCACGCACTGGAATGAAAAAAGAGAGATATAGGTGCAAAGTTTTTTCTGTGGTGCTCTGTAATCCCATAAAGGTTAATGGCGTTAAGGTGCTCTTTTGTCCCATATCCTTTATTTTTATACCAATTATATTCGGGATGCTTACTGTGCAATTCTTGCATAAGCCGATCTCTTGTAACTTTTGCAACGATTGAAGCTGCTGCAATTGATGTACTCAAATTATCGCCATTTACTATGGACTTCACTTGCCATTTCACGTCAGGTGGTTGGTTACCATCAACTAGCACATAATCTAGCTCTAGGTCTAAGTCTATCAACGCACGTTTCATTGAAAGTTTTGTTGCTTGCAAGATATTGTATGAATTTATTTCTTCCACACTTGCTATTCCTATACCAAATTTTGCAACGGATGTTATTTTTTCATACAGGACTTGCCTACATTTAGGAGTCAATTTTTTCGAGTCATTAATGCCATCAATAATTATATTTCTATCGATAAACACTACAGCTGCAGACATTACTGGACCAGCAAGTGGCCCTCTTCCAACTTCATCTACTCCTGCTATAATTCCTGATAATTTATTTTCTAATGTAAAGTCTGGATATTTCATAGGTTTTTATAGTAAGAAAGTTATAGTAAAAACCGAACAGATAATAGAAATTATCCAAAATTTCATAACTATTGTGTTTTCTGACCATCCCTTCTTTTCAAAGTGATGATGTATTGGTGCCATAAGGAAAATTCTTCCTCCTTCTCCATATTTAAATTTTTTATACTTAAAATATGACACCTGAATAATCACAGATAGAGTCTCTACTACAAAAATTATTCCAATAACGGCAAAAAGCGCTTCTCTTTTCATTAGAACGCTAATTAACCCTAAAGCTGCACCTATTGACAAGCTACCAACATCACCCATAAATATTTTTGCTGGATATGTGTTAAACCACAAGGAACTTAAAATCGCTCCTACGAATGCAATGCAAAATAAAATAATGCTCACGTCTGCTTGAGTCATGTATGCAATTAATCCTAAAGAAGCAAAGGAAGTGATGACCTGAGTTGCAGCAAGGCCATCCAGACCATCTGTGAGATTCACAGCATTAGAAGAGCCGACAATTACAAATGCAGCAAACGGAATATATAGATAGCCAAAGTCGATTATTATCCCTTTAAATAGGAACGTTTTTGTAAAACCTTCAGCAGAGTATAGCTTAAGTATAGACATACCAACCAGAGCGATAATAAATTGAATAAGTATTTTGGTTTTTGCACTTAAACCTCGATGGTGATTTGCCTTCAATTTTAAACAATCATCAATAAATCCAAGTAGAGCAAAAAAGAGAGTTATAAATATCAGCAGCAAAATCTCTGGTGTTAACCGAGCCCAGAGTAAAATTGGTAGTAAAGAAGAAATCAGTATCAATATTCCACCCATAGTTGGGATATTTTTTTTTGTTATTAAATGACTTTCTGGTCCATATGACCTAATTGGTTGCCCATCTTTGCTTATTTTTCTTAGAAGCTTTATAAAATAAGGAAAAAGAATAAACCCAAAAATAAAAGAGGTAAAAAATATTTTTGTGGCTAAGATCATCTATCTCTTTAAAATTTATTATTGTATCAACTGCTCACAAATATCATATAGTATTGTATGCATAAGTAAGGTTGTTTAGTTAATAATCAATTCTATAGTAAATACTGAATCAACGCTAGCCAACTTTTTAATATGCCACATAACAACAACCTTAACAGGTTGTACTAAAATTATGTTATGCAGATAGATTATTTTATACTAAAAAAGGATGTTTTTCTAGTAATTAACCTTTAAAAATCTTGTTTTGAAAATACATCAACTTGGTCAATTTAACCCCTAACAGACGTTCCTCTTTGCAGAGGGCTTAACTGAGTTTTCTTCATAGAAGTATCAGGCACACTACTATCTCTCTTAAAACTTTTATCTATAACGTCCAGAACACTTTTTCCTTCTAAAAGACAGTTTTCCCCTAAACTTAATTCACGTTTTTTTAATTCTTCAAACGCTTCTTTGCTATTTTCATCAAGCTTTACTTCTATCTTATTACTATCTTCCTTATTAGGATTCATAAGTGTTGAAAGTATCACAAGTAGTATCATAGAAGGTGGTTAACGGCATGTAAATCTCCTCCTGATAATAGAACAATTGATCGTACAAAAGAATCATTAAGATCTAGTGTGAATC
>JAITXQ010000047.1 GCA_031284675.1 Rickettsiales bacterium
ACAAAACAGTTTTGTTATATCTTCCATGGGTAACCTCATCTATTTTTTTTGTATTTGTTGAGTTTACCCTACTCTCCTGCCTTTTCTATTCTCTTTTTAATCCAGAATTAGCGTTTTAAAGTTACTATTTTTTGAGATAAAGTTTTTTGTATTTTGTTGGTTTCTCTATTTTACCATACATGTGTGATTTATAGAAGTTATGGCAACTGACTTGTTAGATCAAGTATAAATTACTACAGACTTATATTGCCCCAGTTAAGGGGCAATGAAGTTATGCGACTGCGTACTTTCAACCGACACTATAAGCAGCATCTGGATAATTATGAGATTGAACTACAACTTGCTCAAGCGTTAAATTGCTGCATTTAGCGTCCTTACTGTGATTTTCCTCAAGAACTTTTGTTCTTTCTTGCTTTACTTCACCAATTAGTTTCTCATTGACCTTTTTAGGATCAATCTTTTCCTGAGAATATATAAGGTTAGTGCAATTTGTTTTATTATAATAATGCACGCTAAGACATACGACTAATAATGCAACTGAGCCTATAAGCAATAATAATTCTATGTTATTAGTCAAAGGGTTTTGGTAAAATTTTTGTACGCCATTAACACCATGTATTGCAAGTAGCCCTAAAGGAAGCGCTATATTTGCAGCAACTACACCGGTCAATAGTGCGGTAAATAGTGGCCTATTGTTAATTACTGATTTTATTTTGTTAGTTCTACTAATTACTTTTTCGTCAATGTTAATGAAGTCGTTTTTAGATTCCCAAGCATTAAATATAAAATTTGAATGAGTGTTATTGCTATATTCTAATCTTACAGATTTTATAGCTTTATCTTCTGGCTGATGCTTTAACACCTCATCTAAAATTCCATCCGCATTTTTTCCTTGAATTTGATATTCTTCAGTATTTCTAAATTGCTTTATTGCATAAAATATTGGACTAATTGCAAGCAATGAAGCAAGTGCAATAACTGGTATAGTGATATAGTTTGGGCTGTTTGTAACAAGTGCAATAAATTTTTCTTTATCTTGTAAGTATACTGAAACTGTAGATATGCCGAATATAATAGCACTTGCGCTAAAAATTATAAAGCCCTTCTGCTGCATGGCATACTTTACTTTTGGCCAGGTTCTGTTTGTTTCTTTACTTTTTAGAGTTGCATTGCTGTTTGTATCAAATCTACTTTCTAAGAACGAAGACTTTTCAGAGTCATCTTTGCTTTTATACGATGGTGGAGGAGTTGTAGGCATACCTAAGCCTTTTATCTCTTCTAATTTTTCAGCAAGATCAAGTTCCTTAGGATCACTAAATACTGTCTTTTGAGAAGGTGACCTTTGCATTTCTGAGCTTTGATTGCCTACTACGCTATCTGAACTCTTTTTTGGAGATTTTGTCTTTGGACCTATAGCTGTATAAATATGCCCTGGATTTGCCACATTCGGTGTTTCTTGCTCTTCTTCATCAGAACTTGGTTCACCAAACAGATTTGTAGATTCTAAAATTTCATTTTCATCGTTTGTTTGTAGCGCTGTGCTTCTAGGTGCTTTTTGTGGTAAAATTTTTGGTGTTGTCTCGCCATTTCCACCTGTTTCTTTCACTTCCACACGTGGTGGTTTGGGTGGTGCTGTTGCACCCAGTACATTTGAGATAGTACTTCCTGTTTCTCCAGGTGATGGTGGATTTAGATCTTGATCATCTTGTGGCGTTGTGTTTGTAGATACTGGTATTGATGGTGTTTCTATTGTTGATCCTTGATTTTCTAGTTCTGGCATATTGACCCTCCGAAATTAATTACTATGTTGTGTTGATTACGCTATAGTTATTAAGATCTAGTAAATACCAGTTTACGAATAACTCTAGAAAAGCTTAATATAAGAATTGTCTGTCAAGAATTCTTTCATTGAGTGAGTAATCCTTATCAAAAAGCAGAGTGATTGTGTTCTCATGGTCTTTTTGTATTTTTATCTGTGATATATTATGAAACTCCTTGTAATCTGATACTACAAGTGCTGGACGGTTTTTTACGTCGTTAATGTCAATTTGTACTACCGTATCGTTTGATATTAGTGCTCCATTCCAATGCCTTGGGTAATAGCTGTTGATAGAAGTCAGTGCAAGTAGATTTGAATTTAATGGTAAAATGGGACCGCCGGCAGAGAAGTTATATGCAGTGCTGCCTGTAGGGGTAGATAATATTACTCCGTCACCTCTAAATTTTTCTACTTTTAGTTTATTATTAATAGTAATATTCATTTCTACTATTTGATTTGCTTTTCTAAAAACATATACTTCATTTACTGCTATGTAGTGATACCTCTTGCCACTTGTGTCTGCTGCCTCCATTTTTAGTAAAGTTAACTGAGTTGAAGTTGCGTGCTCTATATAGTCAATTAGATCTTCACTGCGGCTAAAGCACTTATTCATCAAAAACCCAACATTACCAGTGTTTACTCCGTATACGTGTGTGTTTTTGTTTTCTATAACGTAATTATGCAAGGTGCGTAGCATAAGGCCGTCACCGCCAACAACTATCAATAGATCAATTTCAGATTTATTTTCCTCTGTTATATTAATAAAGTTAAGCTTCTGTAATAGCTTAGATACTTCCTGTGATTTTGGTGACTGAGAAGCAACATAGCCTATATTTTTGTACTTATGCATGCTTTACTCTAAAAAAGAAGCGAAAAATTAGAAAATATCCCCATATTTATCATTAAACTTAGCTATCTTGCTAGTTTTACTTGCTGACCCACTTGTCAAACTTCCAGTCCATGCAGGGTGGGTAAGAGGATCTCTATCAAGTTTTATCCTATCGCCTTCCTTTCCATAAGTAGAACGAGTTTCAAACTCTTGACCGTCTGTCATAACTACGATAATTTTGTGATAATTAATTTCTGCCATTACTAGTTTTTAAATCTTTAGTCAATTAACATTCTAGTGAATTTGGTTCGTTAAGTCAATCATTATCGTAAAATATTGACAAAAAATAAATAAAGTAATATATTTAATCAAAGAATAAACAATGATTATCATGATTTTCGCTTTCCCCGGTCAGGGCTCTCAATTTGTAGGAATGGGAAAAAGTTTATATAGTGAATTTTCTGTTGCAAGATATGTGTTTAATGAAGTAGATAGCGTACTGAATAGAAAGTTATCTAATTTAATTTTCAATGGTACTATTGAAGAATTAACTATTACGGAAAATGCTCAGCCAGCTATAATGGCAGTGTCAATCGCAACATTACGCGTTATGGAGTATGTGTTTGGTACATCTCTTTTTTCTGATCATAATGTTAAATATGTTTGTGGGCATTCAGTTGGTGAATATACAGCGCTATGTGCTGCAGGAGCTTTAACACTTGAGTCCACAGTCAAGCTGCTAAAAGTTCGTAGCGAAGCAATGCATGAAGCTTCTCTGAAATGTAAAGGTGGAATGGTTGCATTGCTCGGAGCAGAAATAAGCGAAGTAGAAGACATATTGAGATCAGCCAAAATTGATGGGATTTGCGAAATTGCAAATGATAACGGTGGCGGGCAAGTAGTTATAAGTGGAACTACAGAGTTTCTTGAAATGTTACCTGATTTGCTTAAGAATTTGAGTATCAAGAAATTAATTAAACTACAGGTTAGTGGACCTTTTCATTCATCTCTTATGAAGCCTGCTGATGAAAGAGTTTTGGAATTTTTGAAGGGTATTAAAATAGCCTGCCCTATAGTTCCTTTGATATCAAATGTTACGGCTAAAGAGGAAAATAATCCCGGAATTATAAAAACTTTACTTGCTAAACAAATTGTAAGCAGAGTGAGATGGAGAGAAATGGTTTTACATATGGCAAGTTGTGGCATTAGCAAATTCGTTGAAATTGGCCCTAATAAAGTTTTATCTAATTTAGTCAAAAGAATTGATCAATCTATTAGCGTGAAAAATATAGATAATATTAGTGATATTGATAGCTTCTTTAGTGAATCATTAGTATTAACAGCGGAAAATTTTTAAGTTAAGTTAAGTAACGAACTACCTGTCATTTCACCTGGTTTATTAATTTCAAGTAACTGTAAAATAGTAGGGGCGATGTCAGATAATCTTCCGTCTCTCAAATTTAGATTATCGCAAGAATCAAAGCATACAATAAACGGAACCTTATTTAGAGTATGTGCTGTATGGGGTGTATTATTTTCTTCATCAAACATATATTCCACATTACCATGGTCTGCAGTAACAATTAACGCGGTGTTGCCTACTTCTTTAACAGTATTCAACACTTTTGCAAGACAATCATCTACAGCTAGCGCAGCTTTCTCAGCTGCTTTTATATTACCTGTATGCCCTACCATATCAGGATTAGCGTAATTTACAACTATCAGTGCAAATTCTTGAGAGTGAATTTTTTCTACAAGCTTTTCTGTAAGTTCAAAGGCAGACATTTCTGGCTGTAAGTCGTAAGTTTTAACTTTTGGTGAAGGAATAAGTATTCTTTCTTCACCGGAAAAAGGTTCTTCTTTTCCACAATTGAAAAAGAAAGTCACATGGGCATATTTTTCAGTTTCAGCAATACGTAATTGCCGTAATTTATTGCTTGCTATTACTTGACCTAAAGTGTTAGTGAAAGATATAGGAGGAAAAAGATAAGGAATTTTAAGATCTTCTTTATACTTCATCATACTTAAAATCGAAGAAAATGGTTTTCGTTTACGACCTTCTGTCGTACGAGTAGTTTGACCATAGATTCCAGCGTCACGCGCTGGAATGACACCTGATTGGTTTAGTAAAATACTTGCTAATTGTATCATTCGATCAGCACGGAAGTTAGCTAATAACACTCCATCTTCTGGTTTGATACC
>JAITXQ010000049.1 GCA_031284675.1 Rickettsiales bacterium
GCGCTAAAGTTAAAATCCGACCAGGACGATTGTATAGCCGCAATAAAGTGGATAAGCCTAAACGTCATCACGTTTTTAGGAGAGTTTGCTAATGGAGGCTCTTAAGTTGACGCCATTGAGTGAACGATTACGAATGACGAGTTCAAAGTTTACCAAATTATCGGTAAATCTAAATTACTTTAGCTATAGAATAAAGTCCAGTGTTACTTCACGCCAAATGTGGTGGTGCTCAATGGGCAAGCCGGTTAATGGGCTACATTTATATACTGCACGCATTGCGCTATCTGCTATCGACCTAAAAAGTGGATTATCTCGATAGGAACTACTGTCTGCTACATCAGCCATAATTATCTCGCCTTGACTGGATAATAATAAGTTAATTTTTATACTGAAATTTTCTTTGTAAGCGATGCTTTCAGGAATGCTCCAGCATTTTGTGAGCTTGTCTCTTATAGAGTTAATAATTTCTGCTACAACTAATTCATCCTTTTTACTCTCAACACTTTTTTCGTTTTTTATTTCTCTAGGCTTTACAATATCTCTTAGTTTTTTATCTACACTTTTTTTTCTTTTTGGAATTGGAGTACCTTCGTCAATAATAACTTCTTCTTGCATTTCAATGATTTGCCTCGGTTGTGCTGTTTGTTTTATAACAGCAGTATTAAATTGCTCAACTATCTCTTTTTTCCTTTGTGGTATAGGGATAAATTCTATTACTGACGTATCATTTGTTTGGGTCCTTGTTGAAGACAATGAAAAAAACAAAAAACAACATAAAGACAAAAAAAGAACATAGTTAGAATAGAAAAAACGCATATGTTGAGAACCTATTTTACTGGTTTAAAGCTAATATTGCACATAAAGTCAATATATTTCAGAGGTCCTAATGTGTGATTTATAGAAGTTATTATAGCTCTTACACAATAGCCAGCATTGCCAGCTACTTTGATTTCAGAGACACTATCAGAAAGCAGGTTATGCAAAGAACTTAGTACGTTTCTTTTTTGCCAAGCAAAATAGATACACTGTTACAAATAAGCAAATGCTTAATATTGATACATAAGAAAACTTAAAAATTAAATCTCTAATATATATTGATAAGCATTTACCTGCAGAAAATTTGTATAGTGGTCCAACACACACAACGGTACTATCAACCACTGATGCTATGATTAAAGTAATAAAATTTGTTATATGAAAGTTGAACTTAGATCTCAATTTTTCAAAAACAATTATACTTGAGAAAAGGGATACTAAAATTGCAGTGTATGAAATCAATATCATCAAACTCAAACTTTGCCATTTAAAAATACAACATAACACTGTGCACATTATTAAGCTATACGTAGCCTCTCTTTTGCCATAAAATTCAATCATTGAATTTACAACTCAAGCAGCTCCCATGAATAAGGTGGCACATATCATCAATTTATTTGAAGTATTGAGTAAAAAAAGACTAATAAGTAAAAGAATCAATAAAATAGGCATAATTATCTACCCAAATTTAATAACATACATTCATTCTAAGTAAACATTGCACATAGTGAAAGAATTATCTGGCATAATCGAAAAAAAATATTTTAAACTGGCATGCTGCGATAACTATTTTCTAAATCTTTCAGATTTACTTTTAAAACATCCTTTATGTTTAGCACCTTTTTCTCTGTCACTTTACCAATACATGAAAAAACTACACCTTCAAACAATTCTTCAAACCTCTTCTGATTCTGTGGTGCAATGGTTACTAATATTCTACTTTGCGATTCAGAAAACATTGTTATCTTGTTTATTATACCTGTATTTTGTGTTTTCCCTATTGGCACTAGTGAAAGATCGATTTCAGCACCGAGATCTCCTGCAATTAGTGATTTTGCCAGAGCAATAATTAATCCGCCTAAGTTTGGTGCGATTGCAGAGGCAATTACGCCATCTTTTGCCTGATTGTAACACTCGTACAATTTTTTGGCGCTCTTTGCATCAACTTTTGGTACATTGTTATTATCTATTCCACTGTATAATTGATATTCAGATCTGCCAAGTTCATCGAATGTTTCTCCAAGTACATATATCAAGTCTCCTGGCATTTTCATATCAAGCGATACCGCATTTTCAATATTTTCTATAATTCCAATTGCTGAGATAAGTAATGAAGGTGGTGCAGATATCATCACTTTCTCGCCATTTTCGTCATACCCCTTGAAGTCGTTAAACATACTGTCTTTTCCAGATATGAATGGTGTTTTAAATGCAGTTGCATAATCATAACAAGCCTCCGCAGCTCTCTTTAGTTGCCACAACCTTTCTGGATTATAAGCATCACACCAGCAAAAATTATCGAGCAACGCCAAGTGATTTATATTTCCTCCTGTGGCTACATAGTGACGTATTGCAGTATCAATCGCACATGCTGCCATGTGGTAAGTGTCAATTTCCCCATAACTTGAGCCAAACCCCTGCGATTTTACAACACCTTTATTTGAAGAAAGGATTGGCCTTGAGACAATGACTTCGCTGCACACTCTTCCCTTGCCTTGCAGTGGTTTTAGCACTGACGAACCCTGAACTTCGTGGTCGTATTGCACCACTATGAACTCTTTACTGCGTATGTTTGGTCTGCTTAGCATTTCTTTTAGTTCAGTCTCTTGATTTACTGTGTTGTGTGCCGGAATGACAGTAGTCTCCTTAGACCACGGCTTTGTCTGTAAATGCATTTTGGGGTTACCATCATGCAAAAACTCAGTTTCCATATCCATTATTACTGCCCCTGTAGGACATTTAACAACAACCTTACCATTCCCGTTAAACTCTCCGATCACACAAACCTCCACATCATGTTTTTTCATGATTTGCTTAAACATAGAAAGATTTTCTTCTGGCACTGCTAAAGTCATTCTCTCTTGTGATTCTGATATCCATATTTCCCACGGAGCCATACCATCGTTTTTAAGGAGAACCTTGCTTAAATCGACTTCAAAACCATCCTTTCCCATTTCACCAATAGACGATGATAGACCGCCTGCCCCGTTATCCGTTATTGCATTATAAAGACCAAGATCTCTTGCTTCTACGACGGCATTGGATAATTTTTTTTGTGTTATAGGGTCACCAATTTGCACAATTGTTGAAGGGCTGTTTCCCGACAAAGCCTCTGAGGAAAACGTTGCACCGTGAATTCCGTCTCTTCCAACTCTTCCGCCAATAATTACAACCTTATCACCATTCTTGGGCCCTTTGATGTGTGAAGGTGCATTATTTATATTGCGTGGAATAATTCCTACACTTCCAACAAAGACTAACGGCTTTCCGCAGAATCTATCGTCAAAATATACTGATCCAAGTTGTGTTGGAATACCAGAGCAATTGCCAGCAACATTAACGCCATGAATTATTTCTTTCATTATATATTTTGGCGGTAAAATTTCATCAGTGCATTCTTTGTCCCTATAAAGCTTACCTTTTACTTCTTTAGCAAAACAAAAATAATAGGTGTTCATTATAGGCTCTGCACCTTTGCCAAAACCTACTATATCACGATTAACTCCAAGCGCTCCAGTCATTGCTCCACCAAACGGATCAAGAGCTGAAGGGCTATTGTGGGTTTCAACTTTATCTACAATTAGGTAATCATCATCAAAAATTATTCCTCCTGCGTTGTCGGAGAAAACCGATACACATATGTCAGAATTTATCTCACGCGTTGCACGCTTAATATAATGTGCGTATAAGCCGTCTTTTATTTCATCAATAGGAGAGCAGAAAATGTTGTGTTTACAATGTTCAGACCAGGTTTGCGCCAGAGACTCAAGTTCAATATCGTATGAATTTCTACCAAGTTTTTTAAAGTAATCCCTTATAGCTTTCATTGCTGCCAGAGAGAGCCCTAAAGTACCATTGCCATCGATTCCATCTCTGCTGATCTTTTCAAGCTCTTGGTCACTCACATTTAGGTCAACAGACTTAGCCCCATTACTACTTGATGTCATCCCAGTGCTCTCTTCTATCGTCCCAGCTCTCTCTCCTGTCATCCCAGTGCTTGACACTGGGATCCATTCTTTTTTTTCCTGGTCACGTGCTGGAATGACACCAGGGTGAGTATGTGATTTACTATAATATTTCCAGCTATAGTTATTACTTTCCTTACAGATAAGCGTGCAATACTCAGTGATAGGATTAAATTCTTGTTTTATATCATCTTCGGTTGGCAAATTTCCTTGCCCTAGAATCAATTTTGAACTTCTTGCTTTTATCTCGATTGGTGTCATTCCAACGCGTGACGCTGGAATCTGCATCTGGATCCCAGTGTCAGCTACTTGGATGACAGGTGGATCGATATAGCCTTTGCTTATTAAATACTCTCTAACAATTTGTTTCGCTGTGTTGCCTACATTGTCGGTCATGCCAGGTAAGAAGCTTGTCTCCAAGCCCCACTTTGCTTGTGGTTCTATGAAGTTATATTGAACTTCTTCAAGGCTTTCATTGTAGGAATAATAACGGCAGTCTTGTATGACTTTATTATAAAATAGCCCACAAATTTCTTCATGTAATTTTGATGGTAATTTTTTGCTTACGTAAATCGAGTAAACATTAACTACTCTTCTGCGGCCAACTTGCTCACATTTATTTAAAACTTCTATTCTGATAGTCATGTAATGTTATGAAAGATTTTAATATATAATAGCATAAGAAACTATAAACGCTAATTCTGGATTAAAAAGAGAATAGAAAAGGCAGGAGAGTAGGGTAAACTCAACAAATACAAAAAAAATAGATGAGGTTACCCATGGAAGATATAACAAAACTGTTTTGT
>JAITXQ010000052.1 GCA_031284675.1 Rickettsiales bacterium
ACAAAACAGTTTTGTTATATCTTCCATGGGTAACCTCATCTATTTTTTTTGTATTTGTTGAGTTTACCCTACTCTCCTGCCTTTTCTATTCTCTTTTTAATCCAGAATTAGCGTTATTAAGGAAGCGTTTTCAACATTATTACGGTCAGATTACAAAGTTGCTGTATAGCTACAAAGACCACTCCTGTCATTCCAGCGCACAGCGCTGGAATCTAAAGTCAAGCCATATGCTGCTTGCTTTGGACACTTTTAAACTTAAATATCAACATCATGCACATTAAGTGCGTTGCTATTAATGAAGTCACGGCGTGGTTCAACTATATCACCCATTAATATTGAAAATATGGAATCAGCTTCTTCACAATCTTTTACTTCTACCTTCAGTAAAGTTCTAGCCTCAGGATTGAGTGTAGTATCCCACAGCTGATCAGCATTCATTTCACCAAGACCTTTAAATCTCTGTAAAGTTAAACCTTTTTTACCATAATCCATTATTATTTTTGCAAGTGCACTCGGAGACGTGATTTTTATTTCAGTTTCTTGTGACTTTAAAAATGAATCACCATTAAATAAATTACTTATACCATCAAGCAAGCTTAATATGTTTTGCATATCTTTACCTTCAAGCATACTAAGTGCAAATATATATTTGTCTGCCAACCCTTGAAATAACTTAGAGATGTGAATTTCTTTTTCTTCATCTTTTATTTCCACTTCCCAAGTGTATTCGCTGTACATTAATTTTAAATATTTTAATATTTCATCAGCTGATGACAGAGCATTCTTTTTGCTTAAGATTAGTAACGACTCCAATAGATTTTGTGGTATTTCTCTGTCATAATTTTTGCTAATATTAGAAATGTTTGCACATTTATTCAAAATAAAGCGTAAATCATTAAGTTCTGCAGATGCACTACTTAATATTAATTTTTTAACTGCTGAGTTTACTATATACTCTTCAAAAGTTTCATCATCTTTAATGTAAGTATCTTTAGCATTTTTTGTAACTTTATAGAGAGGTGGCTGTGCTATATATAAATACCCCTTGTCAATTACTTCACACATATGTCGAAAGAAAAAGGTTAGAATCAAAGTCCTGATATGTGATCCATCAACGTCTGCATCTGTCATAATGATAATCTTATGATATCTAACTTTCTCAACATTAAAATGCTCACTTCCTATTCCAGCGCCAATTGCCGTAATCAAAGAGCCAATTTCTGCAGATGAAAAAATACGATCTAAACCTGCACGCTCCACATTTAAGATTTTTCCTTTTAAAGCAAGCACAGCTTGTGTTTTTCGATTACGACCTTGTTTTGCAGAACCACCTGCTGAATTGCCTTCTACTATAAATAATTCTGACAATTCGGGAGCTTTTTCCTGGCAATCAGCAAGTTTTCCTGGCAGAGTTGCAATATCAATACTGTTCTTATTCTTAACTAGTTCACGTGCCTTTCGAGCAGCTTCTCTTCCTTTTGCTGACCTAATTGCTCTTTCTACTATACTTGCTGCTAATTTGGGATCAGTTTCGAGTATTGTGCTGAATTTATCAAACACTATACTTTCCACTACTGTACGTGCTTCAGAACTAACTAGCTTGTCTTTTGTTTGTGAAGAAAATTTAGGATCGGGCATCTTGAGAGATAAAACACAAGTTAAACCTTCTCTAACATCCTCTCCAGTTAAATTTACTTTTGCTTTCTTCAAAAACCCTTCATTAATTGCATAGTTATTGATACACCTAGTTAGTGCAGATCTAAATCCTGCCAAATGCGTACCACCATCTCGTTGCCTTATATTATTCGTAAAGCATAACATATGTTCATAGTAGGAATCATTCCATTCCATCGATATTTCTAAGCTGATGCCAAGATCTTCTGCATCTCCTTTTATACTGGCAATTTTAGTTACATGTGTCTTATTCTTATCTAAGTACCATACAAAATTTGCTGTACCAAAATTGTCTTTAGATTGATTGCTCTGATTGAAATGAGATTCTGTATATGGTTCATTGCGCAGATCACGTAAAGTAATGTCGATATTTGAATTTAAAAATGCTAATTCTCTTATACGACTTTCAAGCGTTGAGTAACTGAAATTAATGCCATTAAAAGTCTCTGTTGATGGCATGAACGTGACTTTAGTTCCTTTTTTGTTTGTATTTTCGTTGACTATCTTTAAAGGTTCAATAGACTCACCATCTTCAAAACGCATAAAGTGTTCTTTCTTATTGCGCCAAATAGTTAATTCCAGCCAGCTTGATAATGCATTTACAACTGAGATCCCAACACCATGTAATCCACCAGAAACCTTATAGGTATTACTATCAAATTTACCACCAGCATGGAGTTGGGTCATTATTACTTCTGCTGCTGATATTCCTTCTTCTTCATGGATATCAGTTGGAATACCACGACCATTATCAGTTACAGATACTGAACCATCCTCATTTATACTAACTTCAATTTTATCACAATAACTGGCTAAAGATTCATCTATTGCATTGTCAACAACCTCATATACCATGTGGTGTAAGCCAGATCCATCATCAGTATCACCAATGTACATACCTGGACGTTTTCTTACAGCATCAAGACCTCTTAAGATTTTTATTGAATCAGCGTTATAACTATTTTCCATTAGATTGCTTCATTTATAAATGTTAATTAATGTTATATTCAAATATACTAGTTAGCAACGTTTTTAAACTGACCTTACTCAGAGAAAGTGAAAAGAAAAAGTAATTACAACCTTGAACACACAAAACTTTAAGCATATACCTAATCGCAAATTAGAAGACGTAGCAATAGAAAATGTGGGTCAAGCTAATATACGACAATTATCTGCTGGATGAAAACGAAATTAAATACATTTTTAATATTTTTATAGAAATCTATTAGCATAGATTTTGTATGCTGTTCTAATGGCTATTTTTAAATGCTTAATGCTACTTTTTATTATTTCTTGCACACACCTACCTACTAAGCAACATCTTACTAACATGGACAGCGAAGATTATCATCACGATGTAAGTGAGCACGATTATTCGTTGCAACAATATAAGAACAGCACCTCCCTTTTGGAGAGTAATGAACCAGCAGTACCAGAAATTATGCCTTTACCAATAGAGTTTCCTGACCTCACGACCAGTAGTCAGCTTATTTCTATTAATATTAGTGAAGAAGTATCAGTAAAGGATTTGCTGATTGAGATAGGAAAACTTTCTGACATTAACTTGGATATAGATCCAAAAATATCAGGTAATATTATTTTAAAGCTAAAAGATAAGAATATAAATGAAGTAATTCAAAGTATAGCTGATAGCGCCAAACTGCGTTATTCAATGAGTAATGGTGTAATTAGAATTGAGCAGGATCTGCCATATGCACAAAATTATTATGTAGACTTTATTAATATTCAACATTCTGCTCAAAGCAGTTTTGTCATTGGTAACAGTATTACTAACAGTGATGGGAGGAACGCTGACAGGGACTCTAATAATGTTATGAAGTCTCAATATAGTAGTGATTTATGGCATTCATTAGAAAAAGGCTTGAATGCAATAATGGATGTTAACGGGGTGGATGATGGCGAATTCCTTTCATCTAACAGAGAAACTGGTGTTATTATTTTAAATGCTAGAAAAAACATCCATAAAGCTGTTAAAGAATATATTAATAAGGTTAAAAAGTTAGCGTCTTCTCAAGTAATGATAGAGGCAAAGATAGTTGAAGTTGTGTTAGACGACAAATACCTTTCTGGCATCAGCTTAAATGATTTACATGACGGAACCAAATCTATAATGAATCAAGATAATTCCATTATTAATCTAGCAATGAACTTTGGTGCAAGTGGTTTAGGGGATTTAGTAAAAAATTTAGATAAATTTGGCACTTCAACCGTGATTTCAAGTCCCAGAATACATGCTATAAATAATCAGCAAGCGATGATCTCATTTACTAAAAATCATGTTTATTTTACTTCCGATATACAAAAAGACACTAGAAATTCCAATCAGACCTTAACTACCAAGATGAATAGCGTTCCAATAGGTGTTGTGCTAATAATCCACCCAAGTATTAACATTGATACTAGTGAAATATTCATGGATATACACCCAACTTTATCAAGAATTAACGGCTACACTAAAGATCCAAATATAGAGTACATTGCACAGCAGAGTAAAACGAAATTAAATAGCAACATTCCGATTGTTGAAATCAAAGAAATGAACTCTATGTTAAAAATCAAGAGTGGTGAAATTATGGTAATCGGCGGGCTTATAGAGCATAGAGAAGATAAGCAAAGCTTTAAAGCTACATTACATCAGAAGTCAAAAAGGCTAGCAGATAACATGAGAACAGTAGAAACCATCATCTTTTTAAAAGCAATAATCGTACCAACGTTTGGTTTGTTAGACAGAAAAGATAAGAATTTATATATATATTAAATAATTACTAAAAATTAAATATCAAACCAACTTCAATATTGTGAGTGGATATGTCATCTGCAATAGGTACCGGAATGCTAAAGTAACGATAACCGAGGAAGGTTTTAACTTCTGGGATTATTAAATAATCAACACCAAGTTTTACTTGATAAGCAAACCAAGGAACATTCAGTGGCATTAAATTTTGGGGTGATCCATTAATCTTTTTTAGTCTAAAAACTGTTGGTCCTATACCAAGACCAATGTACGGAGCAAATTGTGTATCTTGAATACTGGGGTTATAATAGAAGTTTAACAAAAATGCGAATATACCAGCTGATCTATCAAATATCGGAGGAGAGTCACCATTTTTAATGTTGATTTTAGAATACATGGCTTCAAAATCAACTCGGCCATTTTCTCCAGCATAGTAACCTAAAGATATACTGCTAAGCCACTGGAAATCAACCGTACCATTAAAATCCAGAATTTTCTCAATTTCTCTTGTTGCTATATTTTTCATGATAATGTTAATGTAATGATCCTCTTCGATCAAGCTTAGGATTCTTTTTCCTATTGCTTGTATACCCTTCACAAATGTTTCTGAATTATCATGATATGTCTTACCACCATTAGCACTAACGTAAAAATCAAGTTTTTTTGATTGTTCTTTTGTGGGTTGATTATTATCAGCTTGATCTGCAATGCTTGGCCACATATTTTTCTGATCAGCTACTTGGACAACAGAAAGTTGTCCAATAGGACTATTTTCAGGTTTTTGATATTTTAAATCCTCTGTTAGTATTTTTTTCTCAGTAACCTCTTCAGAATGCATTACATCTTCATTATTGTCCGTTTCTAGTTTTAAGAGTTGTGCTCCAATAACTTGTTCAATGTGTGCATAATTACCGATATAAGCAATAAAAAAATAGACACATGAAATTAAAATCAAAAATAAAGTAATAGATCTTTTAGTTATCACAAATGAACCCATAATTATCATTTATAGTATAACTATCATATCATATATTTCTTTAATGTACAAAAATTAAGAAAGAATATTTCCAATTAAATAATTATTCTCTACTCCTGTAACATTAACTTTCACAATACTTTTAGCTTGAGCTCTTGATTCAAGCTTTACTAGTGCAAAATTTTCTGCTCTTCCAATATGATTTTGTTCAACCAGAACACTCTGCTCGGTGCCGACCAAAGATTGATAAAAACTGCTCATCATTTCTTTATTCATTTCCCTTAGATATTTTACCCGTTCTTTGCGCACACTTTCTGGTACTTGTGGCATTCGTGCAGCAGGTGTGTTCTTCCGCTTTGAATATGGAAAAGCATGTAGGTAAACTACATTCGCTTCCTTTAGTAGATTCACTGTATCCTGAAACATTTCATCAGTTTCTGTTGGAAATCCAGCAATGATATCAGCACCAAATGCTATATTAGGTCTAAAGCCCTTCATCCTATGACAAAATTCTATCACTTGTTCTCTATTATGACGACGCTTCATTCTTTTTAAGATTAAATTATTACCAGATTGTAGACTCAAGTGTAAATGAGGCATAAGTCTTGGCTCATTAGCTATTAAGTCCATTAATTCGTCGTCAACTTCAGCAACGTCAATAGAAGAAAGTCTAAGTCTTTTTAACTCTGGTATATCTTTTAAAACTCTTTTGGTCATTGAACCAAGTGAGGGCTCACCAAACAAATCTGTACCAAAATCTGTAATATCAACCCCTGTAAACACTACTTCTTGATATCCATTTCCTATAAAAATCTTAATTTGCTCTATAATATTGTTTATTGACACAGATCGATTATCCCCTCTTGCCTCAGTAATTGAGCAAAACGTGCAGCTATGATTACAACCATTTTGGACTTCAATAAATGCTCTTGATTTGCCTTCAAATTTATTAATTAGAACAGGTTCTGACTTGCTTACTTGGTTATCGCTGACTAATATTTTATTATTATTTAGTAAGTAATTTTCAGTTTTTAGCTTATCTTGATTGCCCAACACTTTACTTACACCAGAAATGTTACTGTAGATTTCAGGATCTAATTGAACGGCACAGCCAACCACAATAATTTCTTTACTTGGGTCATTTTTATAGATCTTACGTATTTTTTGCTTTACTTGGCGTTCTGCTTCGTTTGTCACTGCACAGCTGTGCACCACAACAACATTTTTTCTCTTTGCTTTTTTCAATGCTTCTTTGATTAACTCGCTCTCGTAAAAATTTAGACGACAACCAAACGTTATTACTTCATTCATGCTAACATTTTTTACTTTTTTTACACACAATACGAGTATTTTATACATCTTTTGCACGTAGTACTAGAAAATGAAGTTTAAAATAAATATTTTCATGTTATATTATTACTAAATTATATTACAAGGATTAGCTGAATAGGAGCAACCGATGGTGCAACAAGAAATGGTAACAATTAATGCAGAATTACGTGATGTAACAAAAGCGATGTATTCTCTAAGGAAGAAAGGAGGCGTCCTTGGAATCATATATGGGAAAGGCCACGATAATGTAAATTTAACATTGTCTGCAAAGGAATTCACGAAGCAATATAAGTCGGGGTCTCTTTCTGCACATTTGATAGAACTGAATATTTCGGGCAAAAAAGAATATGCTCTTGTTCGTGATATTCAATGGCATGTAGTGAAGGATACTGTGCAACATGTCGATTTTCAATTTGTTGATAAAGGCAGTGAAATTAAAATAGACATACCTTTATCATTTGTGAATGAAAGTAAAGCTCCAGGAATTAAATTAGGTGGAGTGCTTAATGTTTTATGTCGTTCTATTGCTGTTAAATGCTCTCCTGACAAAATACCTCAGGCTATAGAAGTTGATTTATCTGGTAAAATGATTGGCCAATCTATACATATCAATGATGTAAAATTACCAGAAGGTGTTAAGTTTGTAGCTCATGAAGAAGAAAATTTTACCATTGCTACAATTTCTGCTGCTGATAGTGATGTTGAAGAGCCTAAAGCAGAAACGGGAGAATAGTGCATCTGATAGTTGGGCTTGGTAACCCTGGTGGCCAATATGAGCTAACTTACCATAATATTGGCTTCATCGTTGTTGATGCAATTTGCAAATATTGGAATTTTCAGTCGTTCTCTAAAAAAGCCGATTATCTGATAACCTCTGGCATAATTAACGACAATAAAGTTATGTTACTAAAGCCTTACTTATTTATGAACAATTCAGGAGTTCCTGTTGCAAAAATACGAAACTTTTACAAATTTTTATTAGATAACGTCATTGTTATACACGATGACGCTGATCTGGAACTCGGAAGAATAAAAATAAAGAAAGGCGGTAGCTCTGCTGGACATAATGGACTTAAATCTATAGATAGCTCTATTGGTAACGATTATTGGCGCTTGAGATTTGGAGTAAGTAGACCTGAAGATCAAAGAAGTCTAGCGGATTATGTACTGTCCAAATTTTCAAATTTTGATAATGTTATTCCCTCAGTGGAGAAAATAGCAAAAAATATACACTTAGTGCTACAAGGAGATAATACAGCTTTTATCAATTCGATTGCATAACGTTACAAAGTTGTCTTACACAATTTAAACATCGCTTTATTGTATCGGACTTATTTCGAATATAAATACTTTTACTTAATTAAAATTTTAATTATTATCAACATTATATTAATGAAAACTTAATAATAATCCTTAATAATATATGAATTAATATGTTCGCAATTTCGTATGACAGAGGAAACAGAAAAGTATTCTCTTAGAATAGGCGCACAAGAAATAAGGCTAAGTTTAGAAGAACTTGGAGATCCTAATTATATGTCAGATTTGCTTTCTGATATTATAGAAGAAGAAAAAGAATGGGTAAGAAATTGTCAATTAGATAAAATTACACAATTAGAGGTAATTGAGAAATTAGCTAGTTTAAAAGTAAGGCTTGATATACATAATCAAAATGGACATACTTCCTTATACATTGCAATTCGGAAGTGTAATATTGAAGTTGTAGAATTACTGATAAAGTGTGGTGCAAACGTCAATGATAATTATGAACGCAATCGTACACCGCTGCACATTGCCATCGGACGTAAACAATTAGAAATAGCGAAATTGCTGATAAAAAATGGGGCAAATGTTAATGCAAAAACAAAAATCAATGGCAAAGATGGTTTAATACCAATGCACTTTGCAGTGTTTGCAGATACGCCGGAATTTATAGAATTACTAAGCAACAATGGTGCAATGATTAATGAAAGAGAAAGCACCGAAGGATATACTCCTCTCCTCCTTGCTGCTTTATATAGTAATCAAAGTATAATACAAGCTTTAATTGATAAGGGGCAAAATATCGAAGATGTAGATAATAATGGGCATACAGCTCTATTTTTAGCTATTAGGCAGTGCACTAAAACGGAAGATGATAGCAGAATAGAAGTTATCAAGTATTTAATAAACGAACTCAAAGCAGATATAAATAGACTTCTTGCATAACAAACTTTTAGCAGCGTGTTGATGAAACGAAGAAATTACTTGACAAACTCCGCCAGCCCCTTATCATGAAACTGAAGCTATTTCATTTAACTTCGCAATCTATGCAGATTAAAACGACAAGAAAACTTGTATTTGGTGTACTATGCTTAATTTTTTGCACTATGTGCACCTCATATCTTTATAATTCTAGGTTTTTACCTATATAAGCTGAAACGCGCTTATAAAGCGTTCAAGACATCACCCAACGTCAAATTTTAAAATAGAGAGTGAATAACTAGCTACCACGGGATTTCTTTGCCTTTTTTTTCTACTTAGTAAATTTCTTAAACATTTAAGCTAAGGTTAATTGCACTTAAAAGCAGCTAAATTGCAGCGTTTAAGGCTTAAAAAACGCCAATACTGAAAATAGACAGTGACTAGGGTTTCTTTTGCCTTTTTTTAGGTTATGCAAGAAGTCTAATGATAAGATAAATTATATTTCATTAAAGTGATTTATCTTGAAATATAAAGCAAGGCTGGCTTTGTTGTATAGCTACTTATGAAGAGGGTAAATGGAAGAAATTCATTTGCAATCAAACTGTGCCCTGCGATCCTTAAAACGCTAATTCTGGATTAAAAAGAGAATAGAAAAGGCAGGAGAGTAGGGTAAACTCAACAAATACAAAAAAAATAGATGAGGTTATCCATGGAAGATATAACAAAACTGTTTTGTCT
>JAITXQ010000053.1 GCA_031284675.1 Rickettsiales bacterium
ACAAAACAGTTTTGTTATATCTTCCATGGGTAACCTCATCTATTTTTTTTGTATTTGTTGAGTTTACCCTACTCTCCTGCCTTTTCTATTCTCTTTTTAATCCAGAATTAGCGTTATAATGGCAATTTTTATAGGCTTAACAAGCTACGTTTACAACGGTCAGGCAATCAGTGTATCTCTTCTTGTTCTATTTGCAGTAGCGCTAGAACTTATTTTTACTGCCTATTTATTGCGTTTAAAAGATCCGATGTAATTAATACAGATGTTCTTATTGCGGGTCGTTAACTTTCCCCAGCCAACCTTTCTGCTTCATTACGTGAAATTAATGCCTCAATAAATTCATCTAATTCACCTTCTTTTATAATTTGCTCTAATCGATGTGAAGTTAGATTAATTCTATGGTCTGTTATTCTTGATTGCGGGAAGTTATATGTTCTTATGCGTTCGGAACGATCTCCAGAACCAATTTGACTTTTTCTCATTGTTGACCTTTCTATTTCTTTTTTTTGTCTTTCAATTTCGTATAGCCTTGCCCTCAATACTTTAAGCGCTTTAGCTTTATTTTTGTGCTGCGATTTTTCATCTTGCTGTATTACAACTATTCCTGTTGGTAAATGAGTAACTCTTACGGCGCTGTCAGTTGTATTTACTGATTGCCCTCCAGGGCCGCTGGATCTGTAAACATCTATTCGTAAGTCTTTGTCTTCTATTTTAAAGTCAACCTCTTCTACTTCAGGTAATATTGCAACAGTAGCTGCAGAAGTGTGTAGCCTTCCTGAGGATTCAGTTTCTGGCACTCTCTGTACTCTGTGCACTCCTGATTCAAATTTCAGCCTTGCAAAAACTTCTGTTCCATTAATGAGTGCAGAAGCTTCCTTATAGCCACCTATACCTGTATTAGAAATACTTATTGGCTCAAACTTCCAATTTCTTCTTTCTGCATATTTTTGATACATACGGAATAACATCGCTGCAAATAATGCTGCCTCTCCTCCTCCTGTGCCTGCTCTAATTTCTAATATTGCATTTCTTGAGTCATCTTCATCTTTGGGCAATAGTGCTAATTTTAATTTTGTTTTTACTTGTGGTAATAATACTTTTTGCTTCTCAAAAAATTCTTCTTTTGCTAACTCTTTTATATCATGTTCGCTATTTTCATCTTTCATTATTTCTTCTAAGTCTGAAATTTCCTCTTTCAGCATGTTGTATTCATCAATTATCTTGATTATTGGCCTTAACTCAGAGTATTCCTTTGAAAGGTTGATGAATTCTTTTTGACTTAAACTGGTAGGGTTTTCCAAATTCCTCTCTATATCATTAAATTTTTTCTTTAAGTCTTGTAAATTATTCTCCATATCCATGTAGTACAGATCTAATATTTTAACTAAGTAATATATACTGAAATAAAAAATTTCTTATATCAAGCAATAACACTATAATATACCTACTACCTTGGATATTTCTACATAATATAATGGCAAGACAGATAACATCAAACTGCAATTTTATATTTAGGGCTTCAAACACAAAATCGTTACCGGATGAATCGGTTCCAGAGATTGCGTTTGCTGGCAGATCAAATGTAGGAAAATCCAGTCTGATCAACTTACTGATAAACAGCAAAAAAGCTGCAAGAGTTTCCTCTAAACCTGGATGCACTAGACAAATAAATTTTTACTCTATGTACGATGATAAGTTCAGACTTGTTGACCTACCAGGGTATGGCTATTCTCATGCAGGCAAGGAAGAAATCATGCAATATTTAGGCCTAATTGAATATTATCTAATTCAAAGAAGAAATCTAAGAAGAGTGTTTGTGCTGATAGATAGCAAGGTAGAATTAAAAGAAATAGACAAAGACTTCATTTATTGGTTAATATATAATAATATTAACTTTAACATTGTGCTAACAAAAATAGATAAAGTGAGTCAAAAAAGCTTAGATGCTATTATAGAAGATACTCAAAAATGGGTTAACAATGAAAATGTGTCAATTCATCAAATAAGCACTCGTGTCAAGTGTAAAATAGCCAAGGTAAGAGATGAGTTTTTCAAATTTACAAAATAAAAAAATGAAGAGTAGTGAATTTTTAAAGAGTGAAGTATCATTTAAACAAAAAGCAGAAATATTACTTGAAGTGTTATCTAATATACCTAACTTTGTGGGCGAAACTTTTGTCATCAAATGTGGCGGCATAACGATCTCAGATGAAACACTATTCAATACTTTTGTATATAATGTTGTCTTATTGAAACAGCTTGGTATAAACCCGGTGATAGTTCATGACGGAGAATATGAAATTAACTCGGTGTTAAGAATGTTGGGCATGGATAGTAAGTTTGTGAATGATATCAGGCTTACAGACAAAGACACTATGAAGATCATTGAAATGGCACTATGTGGCTCAGTTAATAAAAAAATTGTTCAGTATATAAATTCTGCTGGTGGGTCAGCTATTGGGTTATGTGGAAAAGATGGTAACTTAATAAAAGCCGAAAAAATAAGCACTATGCTTAGAGAAAATAGGTCAGATAATATCGAAAAGATATTAGACATGGGGTTCATCGGTAGACCAACTGAAATCAATCCTGATATATTATTTTTTATTGAGGAATCAGACTTTATGCCAGTTATTGCACCTATCGGCCATGGAAAAAATGGAGAAACATATCATATTGATGCCGATAGCGTTGCGAGCGCAATCGCAATTGCAGTTTCTGCATCTAAAATGATAATCTTTAGTGATACAGATGAAGAAATAAACAAAATTGGTGATAGAAGAGTCTTGGTTAAAAATTTGAATACATCGATTGATTGTGGCAAAATTAAAGGAGAAAAATTTATTGAAAGGCTTACGGCATATACTAAAATGGTGGAGGAATGTGCTGGAGTTGTTCACATAGTTGATGGTAGAATACCGAATATTATGCTTGATTTGTTTACTGAAAATAACTCGAGTATATCAATTGTGGGTGATTTATAACTAGACCACCCACAACTATATAAATGTTCAAAATTTGGGGGTAATTTCCACCAGGAAGGGTGTTATCCCAGTGCCCAGGCACTGGGATCCAGAAATTTTGATTGGGCACTAAATAGTTGTATAGTGAAAATTAGATTCCAGTGTCAGCTACTTGCATGACATCATTTACGATGTAACATTTATCACTTTTGCAGATACAATTTACATGCTATAATTGAACCTTCATAGCTGGTAAGTTGGAGTGCAAAAAAGTAAAATAAAAGTAGAAATAAAAAAATTATCACATGGGGAAGACCTGCCTCTCCCATACTACGCGACTGTGCAGAGTGCTGGTATGGATCTTTATGCTGCACTGGGTAGCTCTGTTATTTTAAACCCACTTGAAAGATTACTTATTCCAACTGGAATTGTAATTGCAATACCAAATGGTTTTGAGGGGCAAGTCCGCCCGCGTTCTGGTCTTGCTACAAAACATGGAATCACTGTCTTAAATTCTCCGGGCACTATAGACTCTGATTATCGAGGTGAGGTGAAAATTTGCCTAATTAATCTAAGTAATCAGCCATACGAGATAAAAAGGAGAGATAGAATTGCACAAATCCTTATTACTCCTGTATCTCAGGTAATTTGGGATGATACAGAAGAATTCTGCACAGAAGAAACTGACCGCAATGCAGGGGGCTTTGGCTCAAGTGGCAGGTAGTTTATGCAAACACTTAAGACCATCTGTAAATCAAGTTAATTATTATCTTGATTAAGATGATTTTTTACATATAATTTAAATACATTAATATTTTATTAAAGAGGTAGTTATGTTAACTTTCAAAAACCATCGTGGTCAATTCTACAAAACAAACACTGCACTTGTAGCACTTACCGCTATGTACGTTATAGGTGGATTAGCAGCAATTTCGTAACCGTTCACGCAATGGCGTCAACTTAAGGAAGCGATTATGTGTAAAATTTCTCTCTAAAATTTTTACCATTAAATTATCCAAAGAGTTAAAGAAAAAACGCTGTTGTTTCTATGAA
>JAITXQ010000056.1 GCA_031284675.1 Rickettsiales bacterium
CAGTTTTGTTATATCTTCCATGGGTAACCTCATCTATTTTTTTTGTATTTGTTGAGTTTACCCTACTCTCCTGCCTTTTCTATTCTCTTTTTAATCCAGAATTAGCGTTTATAGGAGATTGTTCACCAAAAAACTTTTAAGCCCTTTTTGACAGAGCAAGTATACGCGCTAAAGTTAAAATCCGACCAGGACGATTGTATAGCTGCAATAAAGTGGATAAGCCTAAACGTCATCACGTTTTTAGGAGAGTTTGCTAATGGAGGCTCTTAGGTTGACGCCATTGCACGTTCAACAGCGCTTTCTATAAGAGAAATAGTATTATCTATTCCATAAAGCTTTATGAGAGAGCCCATTCTAGGACCAGTTTGTTGGCCAAGTAACGTTTCGTACAGCAACTGAAACCAATCGCGTAAGTTAGTGTAACCATATTTTTTTCCTATAGAAAATACCTGAGATTGAATTTCTTCTACAGTAGCAGTTGTAGATAGAGAATGTATAGTGTTCTTCAAATCTAATAATGCTTCTTTCTCTGTTTCATTTAGAGTTTTGTATGATTTTGTTGGCTTGATGAAGTCGTGATAATACCTGACTGCAAAGTCTGAAAGCCTATCGAGTATTTTATTATTTTCTGGTGTGACGCTTGGTGCATAAGTGGATATAAAACCCCAGAGAATCTCTTTGTTTTCAGCGTTACAAGCCGCCGCTAGGTTTAAAAGTAGCGTAAAATTTATACCTGAAGTTTCTATACTGGGAACTTCACCTTGATGAATATGCCATGCAGGATTATTTATATCTTTTTCTTTACTCTCATTATAGCACCTTACAAACTCCAGATACTCATCGGTTGATTTTGGTATCACATCAAAATATAAACGTTTAGCTTTTTTAGGACTCTGAAAAATATACAGTGATAAACTCTCCGTTGGTGCGTAAGTTAGCCACTCTTCAATCGAAATACCATTTCCTTTTGATTTTGATATCTTTTTTCCTTCTTTATCAAGGAAAAATTCATAGCAAAATAGAAGCGGTGGCTTTTCTCCAAGTATTTCACATATCTGACTTGAAAGCACGGCAGATGGAGTTAAATCTTTTCCATGAGCTTCATAATTTACTCCAAATGCAGCCCATCTCATCCCCCAATCTGGTTTCCATTGCAGTTTACATCTTCCTCCAGTCACCGGAGTTTCTGTTCTTTCCCCGTTTGAGTCTTCATATGTGATTGTTCCTTTATCTGTATTTGTTTCAATTACTGAAACTTGTAAAACCTGAGATGTTTTAGGGCATAATGGTAAAAATGGACTATAAGTCTGCTGCCTTTCTTCTCGAAACGATGGGATCATTACGTCCATCACTCTCTCATAATTTTTTAGCAGGAGTAAAAGTTTTTCATCGTAAATGCCAGATTTATAACACTCTGTTGCACTCCTGAATTCGTATTCAAATTCAAACAAATCAAGAAATTTATACAACAATGAATTCATGTGATGACCATAACTCTCATGAGTGCCAAATGGATCGGGTATCATAGTCAATGGTTTATTTAAGTGCTCTTTTAACATCTCTTGATTTGGCACGTTATCTGGTATTTTTCGCAAACCATCCATATCATCGGAAACTGCAATAATTTTGGTTTTTATATCAGGAGCAATTTTTTTTAATGCATTTACAACAACTGTGGTGCGGAAAACCTCTCCAAAAGTCCCTATGTGAGGTAAACCAGAAGGTCCATAACCAGTCTCAAGTATTATTTCTTTTTTATTCGGGAATTTTTGCAATATTTTTTCTGCTTCTTGAAATGGCCAGCTCATCATTATTGTAATAAAATTAGTGATCAATATATTTTACTCAAAATGCTACTCATTTCAATGAATTTTTAATATAATGATATAGTATTAGTGTTAAAGCTATTATTAGAAGGTTAAAGTATGTCCACAGGCAGTATACAAACAGATCAATTATTTAAAGGTCTTACGAGGCCAGCAATGCTTTTTGGTGTGAGTTATATGTTTGCAATATTAAACGTTCTAATTTGCATGCTAATTTTCATTAATTCAAATGATCTTCGAGTGATTCTCTTGATGTTACCAGGGATACATGGGCTTGGCTACATAGCTTCTGCAAAAGAACCGTTGTTTATTGAATTATTTATGGTAAAACTAGGGAAATGCTCCAAATGTCTAAATCGTTTTTATCATGGAGCCAATTCTTATGATATTACTTAGTGTTATGTGATGCTGAGATTTAGGGCTATTCAATCAAAGAATAAATCTACTTTAGGCAGGGAAGTTCATGCTGCTGAGTTTATTCCTTATTCTTGCTATTGGAATAGCACAACCTTGATAACAAAAGAAGACTGGTTGGTTAAGGTTATAAAATTAAGTGGCTTTGCATTTGAAACCGCTGATGATGAGGATTTAGTAATACAAAATAAAATCAGAAACCAAATGCTGAGAAGTATTTCATCTCCAGCATTTAGTTTGTATTTTCATACTATCCGGCGCAAGAAAAACATTTTTTCTGACGAATTTGCAAATCAAGATTTGCCGAATTTTTTCGCTAATCACGTAAATCTCAAATGGAGAGAAAAACATGCAATAAGGCAATCGTTTATTAATGACCTATACATTACAATTATTCGTAGAGCGGACACAAAAGGAGTAGAATTTTTATCACATTTACTAAAAAAATTCGGACATGTAACTTCAAAACATGCTTGGGAAAGTGATATGCGTGCCACGTATGAAGACTTAGAAGAAACGACAAATCGTGTAGTGACAAGCCTTAGGAATTATTCGCCTAAAATTCTTGGAGTAAAAGAAACTCCAAATGGTCTGTTCTGTGAAATAATGGAATTTCTATCTAGAATCGTAAATTGTGGCTTCATTACAAATACACTTTTTCCGCTAAGAACTGAAATATCAAGGTACCTACCAGTACATAGGTTATTTTTTGGCCGTAAGATGATACAGGTTGTGACTCATAATGAGAGTAAATACGCTGGAATAGTTAGTATCAAAGAGTATGGAAATAATACTTCCGCAGGGATGCTTGATTCTTTTTTACAACTTCCTTATGAATTCATCATCACACAGTCTTTTCAATTTAAAAATAGGCAAATGGCAATTGCAAAAATGCAGATACAGCAAAATCGAATGATACAATCTGCAGATAAAGCTATTTCTCAAATAGCAGAAATTTCTCATGCACTTGATGATGCAATGAGTGGCAAGATTGCATTCGGTGAACATCATTTAACCATCTTATGTATAGAAAAAAGTCCTAAATCATTGGATAATGCTTTATCGTTGGTAGAGTCTGAGCTTTCTAATTGCGGTGTTTACCCTATCCGTGAGAGAGTTAACCTTGAACCAACATTTTGGGCGCAAATTCCTGGTAATTTCGATTATATAGTGAGAAAGGGTACAATAAGTAGCCTTAATTTGGCTGGATTTGCATCCCAACATAATTATCCTACTGGTAATAAATTCAATAACCACTGGGGAGACGCCGTTACAGTTTTTGACACGACATCTGGTACTCCATTTTTCTTCAACTTTCATATAAGGGATGTTGGCCACACTATGATAATTGGCCCAACTGGTGCTGGTAAAACTGTTTTAATGAATTTCTTATGTGCTCAAGCGATAAAATTTTCTCCAAGAATATTCTTTTTTGACAAAGATCGCGGTGCAGAGATTTTCCTCAGGGCACTTGGTGGTATCTACACTGTAATAGAACCAAGAACTAAAACAAACTTTAATCCTTTGCAACTTGATGACACTCCTGATAATAGAACATTTTTAATGGAGTGGATAAAATCTTTAATTTCGGTATATAATGATAAATTTACTTCAGAAGATATTGCACGAATTAATGATGCAATTGAAGGAAATTTTAAATTAAAAAAAGAAGACAGATTCTTAAGAAACCTCGTACCATTTTTAGGACTTGCAGGTCCTGATACTCTAGCTGGAGCAATATCTATGTGGCATGGTGATGGCTCTCATTCTGCAATATTTGATAATAAGGAAGATTTGCTAGATTTTTCACGAGCAAGAGTATTTGGTTTTGAAATGGCTAGCTTGCTCAAAGATCCCGTTGCCCTTGGACCAGTATTGATTTATTTGTTCCATAGAATTAGTATATCTCTTGATGGCACTCCATCTATGATTGTTCTTGATGAGGCATGGGCATTAATAGATAATCCAGTTTTTGCACCTAAGATAAAAGACTGGTTGAAGGTGCTAAGAAAATTAAATGCTTTTGTGATTTTTGCTACTCAAAGTGTTGAGGATGCAAGTAAAAGCGCTATTAGTGATACACTTATACAACAAACAGCAACACAGATTTTTTTACCAAATCTGAAGGCTACGAGTGTTTATCGGGATGTTTTTATGTTGACTGAACGTGAATATATATTAATTAAGCACACAGATCCAAGTACTAGATTCTTTTTGGTAAAACAAGGAGTTAATGCTGTGGTAGCTAGAATAGACTTAAAAGACTTAGATGATATAGTCAACGTGTTGTCTGGACGTGCAGAAAGTGTTCTATTATTACATGATATATTAAAAGAAGTAGGGGATGACCCAAAAGTATGGTTGCCTATATTTTATCAGAAGGTAAAAAATGTTTAAGATTAAGCTGTCATTGCTATTAATTGCGATATTTTTATTAAATATAGATTTTTTAGTTTCATATCCAGTATTTGCAAATGAAGTAAGTGGTACTGAAAAAACTGAATTCGTTAGCAGATTTAATTCCACTGGTAGCTTTAGTCGTGCCTCTAACCCTGATTGTGGAGCATTTAAAACAGCTGCAGCCATTGCCGGAATAGCTATTGCAGTCGGTGCAATATTTACTGGTATTGTTTTAATTGTCTCTTCTCTTGGTTTGTTTACTGCTCTTGTTATTGTTGGAATGATAGCTGCAATTGTTGGAGTTTGGAAGGCTGTAGGAGGACTTGTTGTTTGCCAGCACAGCTTTGTTAGGCATCCAGTTGCACGTGATCATGATGGAAGATATAAAGATTTCAGATTCTCGAAACCAGAATACTCAAAATATTCAGAGTGCACAAATCAAAATTACCAAACAGAAGATGAGTATTTCACTTGCTTACAAAACAAAGCTCGGGAAGATGAAAACAAAAAAGAATACGATGGAAAAAGAGCAAAAAAAGAGGCCTTGAATATTAATGATCAAGGAATCATTGGTAATTATTTTTGGCCAAAAAACGGTGTGCAATATAGTGAATATATAGAAGTCTGCTATCGAAATCCTTTGACATTTGGTCATATTTTTAGTGATGTAGACTTTGATGTAAGAGAGAAAGATACTGGATATGTAGGCGGGTCATGGTTACCAAAGGTTGATGGTGATCTGCAGTGTGCAGTTCTTAAAGCCGGACAGAGCGAAACCATACATGGAGCTACATTTAAAGCAGTAAGAAAAATGGGTAGGTTATGTATTGAATTAGCTAAGATTAGCACACTTGGTATTAAAATGACTCCTTGGCCGCAAGGGGTTGATATGGGGTGCACGGAATTGCCACCTGACCCACTTGCTCCTATGTGTGAAAACTCTGTGATGAAATTCAAAAATAAAGATGATACAGGTAAATATGAGGTTGATCTTAGCGACCCTATAAATAAAGATAAAGATTACAAAACTATTATAAGGGAAAAGGAAAAAGAAGGAAAAATTTTTGTAGGTTATGATAATGCCAGTTGTTTTAGCTCGTATGTCTCTGAAGCTTGTTATAACCAGGCTGGAAGTAAATCATTAGCTCCTATTCCCATAACTTCTATGATAGTGCAATGCATTAAGGAATCGTTAGATAATTTAGTGGCTGGTAAAGGTGCACCAAATGGTGAGAGTTTTATATCCGTAGCACAAAAAAGGCTGAAGAACACCGTAACTGCTGTTCTGGTCTTAGCTTTAATACTGTTCTCTATAAAAGCCATGTCTGGTGGAGTTCGTAGTCTACAAGAAATGTATATGTTGATCATTAAGTTTGCTTTAGTGATTTACTTTACAACAGGCAGCACCATGTCTTATTATTATGGAGAAATAACAAAACTTTCAAATGGTTTGTCAGAAATAGTATTAAAAGCATCGTCTGAAAGTAAAAACATATGTAATTATGAAGCTAATGATTATAAATCAGGAAATTATAGCTATCTTGCACCTTGGGATAGGCTTGATTGTAGAATTTTATTTTATTTAGGTGCCCCTTTAGATGGAATTGCTGGCAAGATTGGTACTGGAAGTGTAGGAATATTGGCTGTTTTACTAGGTGCCGCTCCTGCCTTGTTAGTTGCAGGTTCGTTAATCGGTATTATTTTCGCTGGTGGACAGATTTTAGTAGCTCTTGTTGCTATATTTATGGCCGTTATGATGATGATGGTTATTTTGTGGATGTGCTATGTGTTTATTTTATCTCTAGTTGCTTTAAGTGTAATCATAATTTTATCACCTTTGTTTATTCCTATGGTTTTATTCCAACACACTAAAGGATATTTTGATGGGTGGATAAGAGAATTAATTACCTACAGCCTATACCCAGTTATGCTCTTCGCATTTTTGTCCTTTATGTTCATAGCATGTGATAAAATCTATTTTAAAAATTTACATTTTGACAAAGAAGAGATCAAAATATTAGACAATAAAAAACAGTGGTTCAGATTGAAAGATGGTGAATGTGATAAAAATGAAACTACTCTTGCATGTATGATGCAAAATTATAGCTTTAAAAAGAGTAGCATACTTGGTCTATTCGACTTTACATACATGGAGTTTGGCAGCTCTCTCATAGGAGAATTATTAAAATTAGCTCTAGTATTATTCCTATTTTATCACTTTTTAAACATTCTTCCTGAAATGGCTGCTGAACTTGCTGGCAATCACAGGGCAGCACTTGGTTCTGGTGCTACGCCTGGAAAAATGATGTCAAAAACTTTTTCTGCAGGTAAAGCTATTGCTGGAGCTATTGGTAAAACTCATTCTGGGAATGCTGCTGGAGCTGCTAAAGATGTTAGTAAGGCTAGGGATGATTTGGACGATCTCAAGTCTGGAAAAGGAGATGATGGTGGATCATCTCCTAACACTGCTGGTGATGGAACTGCTGACAATGTTGCTTCCGGGACTGCTGAAGCTTTTAAAAAGAATGAGTAAACAGATGCTTAAACGTTCAAGTAACCAAAACTTCGGTAGGCTATGCATAAGTTTTTGTTAATAGCGGTATTCTTTTTGTTGTCCGGTTGTGGGGATCACTGTATTAAGCCAGAAAGTTTATCAAACTTGCACGAAAAACTAGATGTAGTATCAACAGAGCAGAAGTGGGTTGATTCTGGTGTTTATATTTCAAAGGGAATAAAAGTAACAGAGATTAATATAGTGCCTAGCAAGGTTAACTTTTGTCCTAAGCAGTATGAAGATTTTGCGATTCGACCTGGAGAAAGTTACGGTACATTACCATTTGCACTTAAAAAAGATGATGATTCAATAAGCTTTAGTGTGATTGGTAGTAAAGTGTGTAAAGATAAAGAAAATGATACAAAAATCAGGTACATAAAAATTGATAAAGAGTGTGACAGCAAGAAAGAAAAGGAGTATTTTGCACATGTTTTAAATAGAGAAGGATGTCAAGGTGACATTCAAGATGGTATATGTCCTAATAAGTATATTGTAGGTGATCCACAAAAGTTAAAATGGTTGAATGGAAAAGAGTATTGGAATTCAGACTTATCGAAATCTGATCAAAAGAAGATTGAAAAGATTGTCGAATCTATAAAACAACAAGGAAAAGATATAGACTGCAGCTCGCTTTCAAGAAGTCAGGCAGAAATAGATACATACATTCTAAATCTAGCCTGTGGACGTATATGTAATAATCCTAACACAGGAGCAGAGAATTGCGCTTATGTTGAATATAATACTACAGAACATAAACTGTTTGAGCTTATTACTAACGTTTTAGGTCCTAGTGGTAAATCTGTTGATAATGATGATAAGGTTACTGAGGTCATTGGTGATGTTTTAAAGAATATAAAAGTAAAAACTGATGTTCTACTCTTAAGTGTTCATATAGATGGTGAAAGTTTTGAACATGCGCAAAGAGGCGGCACATATACTAATTATGACTACAAGATAAGTAATGACCATCCAGTACCAAGGTTAACTTTTATGTTAGGTAATAAAAATGACAAAGGTGGTTACAACATAAGAGTAACAAGAGTCCCTAGTCTGGAGAATAACTTGTATATAAGTGTTTCCGATAAATTCCCTGAGCATAAGCCTGGTGAAGATCAGGGAGATATATCTGTGGATATTAGCCAAGTTCATGATACTGAGTACATGGAAGGCTTAAAAGAAAGGTTAAAAAACAAAAGCGGCACCATATATTACGGAATAAGAGACCATAGCTGCGATTACAAAAATGAAGGTCAGTTTAGCATTAACCTAACAACTAAAGAGCCACCTACAAGAACTTTTAGTGCGATATACAATTTTTTTGATGAGAAAGTAAAAACTGCATTTTTTGGTTCCAGCTATAAAGACCCTAACGCGATTCACTCTGATACTAGTCCTGTAAAGTCTCTTTACGAAAGTTTTATAAAATCAAGCAGAACAAATACCATTAGATCTACTATAATATCGCTATTAGTATTATATATAATCTTATATACTCTTTACTACTTCTTCGGGTTATCTCATATTTCTATATATGAGTTTCTAATCATATGCGTAAAGATAGGAGTTATCACCCAACTGTTGCAAGATAACAGTTGGAACTTTTTTTATAACAATGCATTTTCTATTTTTGTTAACACTCCAAAACAGTTAATAGAAATAGCAAATTTCAGAGGTACTACTTCAAATGTTTTTGAGTTTTTTGATCTGCCGTTGAATAGATTTTTGTCATCGCATTCAGTATTGTTAATAGTATCTCTTATATTTTCTGGCCCTTTGGGCATTGTGTCTTTTTGCTTGGTGATTTGGGGCTTAATAACAGTGACCTTATCTATTTTTAATGCCTTATTTTCTTTCATTACATCCATAGCAATAGTTGCGTTGTTGCTTTCTTTAGCGCCTATTTTTATCATTTGCCTTCTATTTGCATATACTAGGCAGATGTTTCAAAATTGGGTTAAAAACTTAGCAAGATTTGCAATTCATCCAGTGGTGCTTTTAATTTTCATATCACTAATAAGTCAGGTTATGGATTATATCGTGTATTCAGTGTTTGATTTTGAGGTCTGCACTACATGTATACTTAATATTAACCTAAAGATTTTTAACCCTTGTATTATCTATGCTTATGCTTCTAAATATACACCTAACATTACTGCTATAATGGCTTTTGTTATTTTAGGTCACGCTATGAAAGCTTTAGTTGAAGCTTCCTCGACAATATCTGACTCATTATTTGGTGTTTATGTGCAAAACGAACCTGGAGGACAATACCAACAAAGCTTAATGGGAACAGTAGGCTTAGATCAGGAAAGCGTTCAAAGAAGAGCAGGAAGCGGAAGAGGAGATGCTTCTCAACCGTCAGGTACGTCAAGCCGAAGACCTCAAATACCGCAAAGGACTCAAGGAGGAGCTCAAGGGCCTAAGATACCAGGAAACTAACTATGATAAGTAAAAGATCGCTATTATTAATACTATATCTCACAATAACTGGTTGTACAATGGATTGTGTTGAGCCTGGGTTGCAGAGCAGAAACACTAGTGTTAATGTGGACGTTCCAGTTCGTAAAGCTGATGAAGGATCTACGATTCATTGGGTTGATTCTGGTCAAGTCATTAGTAAGGATGAGAAAATCAAATTTAGTCTCAATGGATCAGTAAATTTTTGCCCTCTTAAAGAAGGTAAAAATCCAAGGAAAGTACTTGTACCTGCTGGTTTTTGTGCTAATGGTTTAGAACCAGATTATAGTGATGCTGCAAATATTAATAGCGTACCTAATAATTATGGCATTAATGAAGATAAACTTTGTGGTAACCAAGGGTTTGGTAGCAATAGACGTTATGTGGACACTGGAATAAAAGTAAATCGTGGTGATAAGTTAAGCTTCAGCTTAGTTCCAAGAGAGATGACAATTGATTATGACAATCCACAAAGAAAAGGCATCAGTTTTGATGACAATTGTTATAAAGCTGTAGAAAATGACCGTAAGGAAACTGTATATAAGAAAGCTACAGTGAGTGAAGTACATCAGGGGGGAGAGTTTTTTTGTGATGGTAAAGATGGTACAAAAAATAAAATACAATTTTTACCTCTTGATAAAACAAAAGCAAAGGAAAGCAAAGTGCTAGTTGGCAATGGGTATACCCCATATGATAATAAGGTACATTTTAATAAAGGTTATATTGAAGACAACGAACCATGGGTGTATGGTTCGCTACTTGATTTACGCCGCGCTAAAATAGGATTGAACGAATTATGTGACGGAAAAAACTGCGATTTTAACGAGGTAAAAAAATATAACTCTTATGAGCTTAACTGTTACTACCAGAACGTGTGCTATACTGAAGGAGGTATAAGTCGTCGGGGGAATTGTATCTCTTCTATAAGGTATAAGAAGTACGATAAAGGAAATACATGTGATATGTATTCTTATCTAAAAGAAATGGAAGAGAATGTTAAAGCAGGTAGTTTTACTGAAGATGATGACTCTTGGGCTGAAGCTCTTGTTGCAAAGATTGGTAATTCTGGCGAAGTGGGTGATGCTAGAGGTATTCAATGTCTGCCAAAGGAAAAGGGTGCAGGCGAAAATAATAAGCAAGGGTATGATTATACGTATAAGTGTTCAAAAATCAGTGATAATTTTGAAGATTTTTCCTTAAAATTAAATCATGACTATTCAATAGATGGAAAAAATGTAACACCTGGTAGTAGTGTGATGCTTGCCATAGCAAGTAATGGCAGTTACCATCTTCATAGAGGTGGATACCATGTTAAAGTGACTAGATCATGCAACTTTGATGGTGGTGAGAAGTTGTATATGTACTTGGGTGATAACCCGCCAGGGGATCCATCTGCTGCGGGGACTAATGATTTCAAAGAGGTAGCAAAATTAATTCCAATAACAGAAGATAATATAAAATATTACGTAATAGATGGAAGTCATTTAAAAGATAAAGAATCTAAGAAGAAGATATATTTCGGTATCGATGTAAGAAACGTAGAGAAAGGTGACATTACAGACAAAAAAGGCAAATATTATGAAAACAATAAGTATAGTATAAACTTATTTGTCAAAAGAAAGATTGACGATTTTATTTCATCAAATATAAACCAGATATTTGATTTTATAAAAGAAGTATTTAAAGGTAATGTTGAAAATTCATACAAAGGATATATAAAAGGTCTTCTTCAAGGAGTAAGAGCTTTGCTTACTCTATACGTTATATTTACTGTCGTTGGCTATATGCTTGGAACAATACAGCTAAGTAAATTCGATTTTATTGTAAGAATGTTCAAGATAGCATTTATAGCTTTTGCCTTTAGCGATAAAAGCTGGGAACTTTTTGGTACAACTTTATCCAAACTTTTTGTAGATAGTAGCATTTATTTAGTTGATAGTTTTTCTGGCTATATAGGGGAAGGGGGTAGAAGATTTGCATTCTTAGACTTAACAGCAGGAGTATTATTCACAGGAGAAACGTGGTTGAAGTTTTTATCGTTGATGCTCTCTGGTCCTTTTGGCTTTATTGCTTTTTTGATAATACTCCATGCCAGTTTTATGTTCTTAAAATGCATTATTAGCGCCACATTTAGATATGTAATATCTACTGTTCTAGTAGCGTTTTTACTGTCATTAACACCTTTATTTATCGTATTTATTTTATTTCAACAGACTAAATCCTTGTTTGATAACTGGATAAAAACGTTAGCTCATGTTGCATTACAACCAGTTATTTTATTTTCATCCTTATCCATTTTGAACCAGTTGATGTATTCAGTTTTATATAACCTCACAAATTTTTCTGCGTGCTATCAATGTTTAATTAGCGTAAATTTCTTATCGTATGATCTGTGCTTGATGAAATCAATACTGCCTCTTGGATACAGTCCTGGCACTAATGTTGATGTTGCATTAAGTACCGGAGAAAGAGCTGGTGGGCACTTTGCAGCATTGCCCATAGATCTGATCCAAGCATTTATGTACTTAATTATTGCTAATGCAATGGAAGCTTTTGTTTCTATATCGGAAGCTATGGCACAAGCACTATTCAGCTCTGGTTTTGGGGTTACTGGCAGTGTTGGTCAAGTTGCTCGCAGCGCATCACAATCTATGCTGTCAACCGTTGGCCTTGGTGATGTAACTCAAGGAAATAGGGAGAGAGGAATTGAAGGTACGATACCATATGTTAAGAGGATGATGAGTAAAGATCGGACGGAAGTTGATTTTAGACACGGGTGGTCTGAGTCACAACCTAAGGAGCAACCAAACAAACAAGAAAGTCCTGATAAAAAAACAAGGAATAACTCCGGGAGCTCTAAACCTGAAACACTAAAACAATCAGATCAGCAAAAAGATTTTGATGAAACAAGAAGAAGTGATCCTAGTACTAAAGCTAAAAACAAGGAAGAAAATGGAGAGGAGTAAGATATAAATGATATTATGGAGTAACTAATTAAAAAGATATTTTAAGTAAAGTTTTAGAAATTTATTTCTATATTTGGAAAAAGTTTAGATATGCAATCACGCTTAAGCAAATGTTGGTTTAGGGTATTACTTCTTACAGCTTATGTGCTGATCACAGGTTGTAGTAAGAACGATATGTCTTTTCCAAGGTGCATATCTGCTGACTATTTTGGTCCTGAACCTATTGCAGTAAGCGCTCATTTTTCAAGCGATCATGATATGTTTATTCCAGAAGATGGAGAAGTTATTGATCCTGAAACTGGGGAAATTAATTATGGTTTTCACCATAACCAGGTGGTGAAGTGGAAAGATACTGGATTAGAAACCAATGGAGATAGTTTAATAGTACGAGTAAACGGTGCATGGACATCTTGGAGTAATAATAATAAGAAAGAATCTAAAGGCAGCTACAGCTTGCAAAGCTTAGAGCAGTTAAAATATGCAACCAAATTTGAAAGAGGGGAAGGTGACAACAGTTTGCCTAACTTTCACTTAGTTTGTAATGATTATAAACCTAGCATACAAAAATTTTCAAGTAATCCTAACGCAAGTTGCACTGTGAATTGTAAGTGCGTTAATGAAGATGATAGCGCAAATGCAGTATCACGTGGTGCTCCATGTTGGTTTACCAACGGTCATGGTGCTTACCTTTTATTTAGAAGATCCACTATAGATGCTGATGGTAAAAAAGTATTTATAGATCAAGACCCTAATGACAATCTAAAGTTAATGCGTAATCCTTCATCTCCTACTGTACATCTAGGTTATAACTCCACAGCAGAAGGCGACAATGGACTTTTTACTTTAGAAAGAGATAGCACTCAATTAAAGGATAGGAATTGTGATACGGTAAAGTTAGGAAAGGGATGGAAAATATATGTAAAAATATTAGATAGATATTATCTAGATAATGTAGGCGGCTACTCTTTTGAGTTTTTGGGTGGAGTACAAAAACCAGGTACCTTTGGATTTTTCAATGAAGTTTATCATTATCTAAAAGACACTTTATTGATCTCACCTAATAAAGATTGTAAAGGTAGTGAGTGTGCGGCTGCACAAACTATGTTTGAGAATATAGTTAAAAAAGGTTCAAGTTTTCATAATTTTGTACTTTCCTTGCTTGTTCTATTTATAGTGATTTCATCACTTCTTTATCTTTTTGGCATGATACAAGAAACTAAGCATGATATGCTTATCAGAATGATGAAAATCACTTTAGTGATAGTGCTTATATCCCCTGGAAGTTTTAGGTTCTTTTATGATCATTTTCTTACTTTATTTGTCACAGGTCTTGAACAACTGATAAGTGTAATTACTAACTTTGCTCCCAACATGAACACCGGAAGTAATTCAAACATTGCTCAAGGAGATGAAGCTGCTCGTATTAAGTTGTTTAGCTTCATGGAGGACATGTTCAATAAGTTTTTTGCTTATTCTGTTTGGAAAAAGTTTGCAGCGTTTTTACATTACCAAATGTGGGCAAGCCTCCTTATGATACCGGCAATTTTTATAGGGATTGTGTTATACTTCTTGTTGTGCTTGTATGCTTACATAATATTTCTCTCTGGCTTTATGGGTATAGCTTTTCTTATAGCTATTATGCCATTGTTCCTAATCTCTATTTTATTTTCACCTATGAAAAGTCTGTTTGAAGGTTGGATAAAATTCTGCATCAGTTTTTGTTTACAATCGATTATGATATTTACCCTGCTGTCATTGCTGGCTGCTATTATAATGAACACCTTTTATAGACAACTAGGTTTTACTGTATGCTACAATAAATGGTTTGAGGTAAGGTTATGTGCTCCAAAATGGGTGTTTGGCGGTTTTTGTATCGTTGATAAGCAGTACTTTGGTTGGACTCCAGGGCAAATTTTCGTACCTTACACTCTTGGAGAAGCTTCTTCACTTAACATAGACAAAAGCATAGAAGGCATAGAAAAGATAAGCAGAGAAGGTGGTACAATAAAATTTACTGGCGGCGCTGGGTATATTCCTATTCCACCGGATTACATTGAAAAAGGTTTTCGTTATATAGATTATCCTTTCTTTAATCCAATTCCTGGTACTAAAAGGAATCTAGCAGACCACTATATTGCGGAAAATGATATGGTAGTTAGTAATGGCTGTAGTGCAAAAGATCTAATACGCTTAACAAATAGTTTATCACACGCAGTGGAAAAAATTGATATCTTATTGTTGATAGATAGTATAAACAATAAGATAGGTGGCGGTAATATTAATAAAATAGTAGAGCGCTACTGTCAAGATATAAACAAGTGCAACAGTTACAGAGAAATAATAAGTAAAATAAGGTCTTTAGTGAAGGGAGCAGCAGAACAACAAGGTTGTAGAGTACAGAACCTTCGTGAATTATATAAAGATTGTAAGGATTGTAAAGATTATCGAGAAAATAGTGATTATCAAAGGGTACAAGACATACAGAGAGGTTATTTAATCAATGCAGGAGAAATTTTTATACTATTCTTGCTTTCATTTTTAATGTTCTCCTTACGCGAGTTTGTACAACAAATGGGCTCAAGTATTGCTGGTGGTGGATACAGTGTTTACAATATATCTAAGATGTACTCTATGCATTCTCCAGGTGCTACTGCACATAGCGATCCAAATGCGTCTTTTGTAAGTAAAATCTTATATTCTGGTAAATCAGTAGTGCAAGATGCTATTGGTGGAAGATTAGATGCTCTAGGTCAATTTGCTACTGGGCTACCTAATCGACTAGCTGGAGGTACAGCTAATCTACTGGGCAGGGTACCAAGAGTTGGAGGCGTACTGAAACACGCTATTGATGTGCCACGTAAACTTGTAAATGCTACTATTGAAGTAACAAAGTTTGCAACATCACCTGAAAATGATGTTGATAAGCTCGAGGAAAAAATTTACAAGGCATTTGGAGTTGATAAAGAAGATATTACACACAGAAGGATTGGTAAATATTTAGATTATTATAAAGGGTATGTAGGGTCACATTTAGGCTATACAATAGAAGATGCTATGAAGTTTACTTGGGAGCATGGTCTTGATTCTATAGGAAAACATGGCTATGATCATAACCTACTCTACAGAGCAAAATCATATAGACAAGCGTTCTTAGAGAAGCTTCATGATCATACTATCGGACGTAAGAGAGAACCAGAAAAAGACAAGCCTAATCAATCAAATGAATTAGCACGAAATTTAGGCACGGAACCAAAAAGTCCAGAAGAATACACTAATACTCCAGAAGCTAGAGAAAAACGTGCTGAAAGAGAGGAAAAAAGAAATCGAGAAGGCAGTAAAAGGAGATTACCGGAACCAATGAGGAAACCAGATACAAAAGAAGATAAGTAGAGGATTGAAGATGAAGACTAATAAAAATTTCAAAGGCTTTGATTATTATAAATTGCAGCAAGACGATGATGGTAATATAAAGTTAAATGACTATGATGACATTTTGAATGCGCGCAGAGCAAGAGTGGATCTATTATTAGATAATACACTGCCAGATAACGACATCGACCTCGCTAAATTGAATAAAGCTTTGAGTGAGAAATTTATAGATAATCATGAGTTGTTATCCGAATTTGATAAGGAAGATAAAGAAATTGCGCAAGAAGAGCTTAAGGTGTTTAGTATTTTAGAAAGCCTTGAAGACCTTGAAAACGTGAAAAGTGAAGATTTATTAAAGGTTAGCTTATTACTATCAGATCTTAGCTTTATAGAGAGAAATGTTGTACTTAATGCCGATCAGAATTCTGATCTCGCAAAGTTTAAAAGTCTATTTATCGAAAAAAAATCATCTGGTGAAGAATATAGTGATGAAGAATGTAAAGATTTCCTCGATGATATAGATAGAATCAATACTATAATTAAGTTAAAGTTAGAAAGCAGAATTGAAAAGATGAATCACGATGAAAGAAATGATTATGGTGATTTACAAGATGAGATTGGTCAAGAAATGAATGCAGCAGATAAATCAAAGAAAAACAGTTAATTTTCTCGCAAGCGATTCTGATAACTTTTCCCTATTAAACTGCTAAAGCCATATTGACATTGATCATATAATATTAAATAATTAGTTACTTTGGAGGTTATTTAGTATGCTGCGTATTATTGCGGGAAAATATCGCGGAAGAAAAATAGCCACAGGTAAGCATTTAGCTGCACGACCAACTATGAGTGTTGTCCGAGAAGCAATATTTAATATACTTTCCTCAAAAAAGCCTATTTATAACTTGAATATACTTGATTTATTCTGTGGTAGTGGTTCTTTTTCATTTGAAGGGCTTTCTCGCGGCGCTAAACATGCATTCATGGTAGATTCAGACTATTACAATTTACAATTACCTAAAAAAACAGCAGAAGATTTTGGAATTACAGACAATGTCACGCTAATTTGCTGCAGTGCTAACAGATTACCAAAACCTATTTCAAAATGCGACATAGTTTTTATAGACCCGCCTTATAATAGTAATCTAGTTGAATCAACTTTAAATGGATTAGCTCACTCAGGCTGGTTAAGTAATGATGCATTGATAATTCTAGAAATCAAAAAGAATGAAGATTTTCAGTACAATAAAAATTTTAGTGTAATCTTGGAACGTACTTACGGTATAGCAAAAATAATTTTTCTTTCTTTACTCACTTAAACCTCTGCCCTAAATATATACAACATTTCAAGACAATCACACGCACAACACTGGATTATCTACCTTACTGATGTGTATCAATTCTATTTCCGTTAAACTTCTGGAGAGATCACTACCACTGTACTGCTCTTGATCAAATTTTTCATTAAATTTACGACCCATTAAATATTCATGTGCTTCATTAATAAATTGATTTTTTGTTTCTTTGTAACTGATGTACTCTATTGTACTATCCTTATGATGAACTAAATGTTCTTCACGATCGATGTGAATATTTTTATTCTCACAAGCTATTTCTGGATCATGTTCAAGCACTCTATTTCTTCTTAACCTTTCTTCAGTTGATTGATCACTCAGTTTACCAACAAGTTGTATTTCTTGTGGAATCACAGTATCGCCTTTCCTACCGACAATTAATACAGGGCATTTTGTATCCTCTACAATTTTTCGTGGATTAAAATCTAATCCACAGCGCCCAAACCAACGATTCAAGAGCATTGAGGGAAGCCATTTAACTAAACTATGAGGAGAATCTCTGACTGTATCCTTAAATCTTTTTAAAACTTCTGCTGCAACTCCTCCTCCAAGAGAATTAGTGTCTAAAATTATATTATCTGGGTGTATACCATCCATAAGCAACTTGTTTACCATTGCCATTCCGGCCTGAACTAACTTTTCACCGTTTGTTAGAAATTTACATAGTGCTACAATCTTCTCTCTCTCCAAAAGAAACTTTATAATATCCTCTATATCTTTATTTTTTCCTAATTCTTGATCACAAGCTTCCGCATTTATTACTGGATTTTCACCTATGAGTTCTTTTTTGTAACGCTTTATCCACTCAGGGCTGACTTCATTTTCTAATAAGCTTTTAATTCTATGCACAACAAACCTTTCCTTAATAAAGTCAAAAAATCTCCATGAGACAATTGCAACAAAAAATACGGTAGCCAAAATTGATAGCACTACTGATGCAAAAGCTAACCCTGTATACCTTTTTTGATTTTTGATTCTGGTACGCCAAGTATAACGATACAATAGAAGCAGTGGACAATATAGCAAAACATAACCATAGTGATACTATCCTTCTATCGAATTTTCTTTTATCATCATCCAATTCTTTTCGAAAGGATTCTGGATTAACAATTCTAGAGAAATAAGGATAGTCAAAATAATGCTTAACTAACTTACTTTCTTGCCCATTAGGTGCACCTTTACCAAGTGCATTGACCTTAATACACCCAAGTACTCCAAAAAAGTTTATTATATGCTTTGCATTTCTTTTTAGCTCGGTGTTACCTTCGGTATGACAAATAACTTTCATTTTATCGTTAATAAATATTAAGCTATTTTAACATAAAGATCAAAAAAATCAAGGTGACTTTAGAATATAAGTTATCAAAAAACTAGTATAATAAAAGACCTATAAGAAATTTCCTATGATTCCTTTTAAGCGAGTTTTGAATTTTTGAAATGTCATGACATTGTTGATACGTTTGTCAAGGAATAACAGGGTATCTGCAAAATCTTTTGAATAATCATTGATGAAAAAAAGTATTGTACTTAAGTATACTCCAGCTAATATTGCTCTTTTTGTATAGTAGTTAAAATCTGTTGATTGATCATGAATACCATACCAAATCGCGCTAACAGTTTTGTACAAAAGTTTACTAGAAAAGTATGTATTTTTCGGCAATACAGAAAATGATAAAATATTTTTTAAAAATTCTCTATAATTCGGTAACTTAATGTAATTTGAAAGACGTATCTGAACAGCTAACTTTATTCGTTCTCGTACCCTCATAGCCTCTAAATTAGAGTTTTTTAGCTCAGTTTCCATTAAGTTATTTAAATCCTCTGCTATGTACTCCAAAGCGCTATATATTCCATTCTGAAATTTGCAAAAGCTACTAGCTAAATTAAGGTCCGTGCACACTTTTAATAGGGTTTCATCGCTTATCCCTTCAAATGGAATAACCCTAATTAATCTATCTATTATTAACTTTTGTTCCACAGCAACATTTTACTAAATAGCATCTGTAATTATAAATGAATCCCTGAGATTTTCAAACATCTTACAGAAAGTACCTCCCCGTTCTTCAAAATTTTTCCACTGATCAAAAGAAGCACACGCAGGAGAAAGCAATATTGTTATTTCTTCTTTGCTATTAAAAGCCTCCCTGTAAGCTAATTTAAATGCATTTTTCAGATTGCCACACTCTACAAAATCCACTTTATTTTTCAGAGTGCTTGCAAAAGCTTCAGCTGATTCCCCAATAAGAAAAGCTTTTCTAATTCTTGTAAAGTGCTTACTTAATGACTCTATACCGCCTTCTTTACTTTTTCCACCAACAATCCAATATATGTTTTTATAAGATAAAATTGCCTTTTCGCTCGATTCGGCATTAGTTGCTTTGCTATCGTTCACAAAAAGCACATTTTTTATTTTGCCAAGTAGTTCATTTCTGTGTCTCAACCCTGAAAAGGATTTGATTCCATTGATAATAGTGCTGCTATCTACTCCAAGTAGCTTACATACGGCATATGCAGCGGCTATGTTTTCTGCATTGGAAATTAAATTTATTTTTGTGTTACTTACATGATTTTCTAATTCTAGTTGGATCTCCTGGATCCCAGCGCCCCTTTTGTCATCCAAGTAGCTGACACTGGGATCCAGATAATTTCGATCCATACCAGTAATCTGTTCACTATAATCAAGCGAATTGTTACCTGCCAATGATATTAGATCTCTTGCACCACCCTCTGTCATCTGAGTAATTGGCAATGGTTTTTCTTTTCTGGATTCCAGCGTCACGCGCTGGAATGACATTGAAGCTGATATTGGAATTTTATTCCCAGTGAAATTATTAAATATCCTAGCAGTGATTTCATTATCACATCCTATCACAGCAACCTTACTACTATTTATCAGCCTTGATTTAATTGCTACGTAATTCTCCATACTCCCATGCCTATCTATGTGATCTGGTGTGATGTTGAGTAACACAGAAATATCTATCTTTGTCATCCCAGTGCTCCGACACTGGGATCCAGAAAAAAAGGTATGGTCACACGCTGAAATGACAGCAGGCATATTCATCAGCTCCAATTGAAAAGAGGAAAATTCAATTACATAAATTTCTGTATCCGCATTTAGGTCCAAAACAGGAACACCTAAATTTCCGCCAATAGCTACTTTTTTCCCTGCATATCCTAATATGTGCCCTATTAGTGATGTAGTGGTTGATTTACCATTTGTTCCTGTGACGCCTACTACCTTCTGGTTCGCAGTTTTAGCTTCAAGGAATAGCTCAATATCTGATTTTATTTTACAATCAAATCTTCCCGCAAGTTTTACTACCCAATGCGGTTTTGGATATGAAGTTGGCACTCCAGGGCTTAAAACCAATGTACTGATCTCATGCCAATTGTATTCCTTTGGATGAATAAAATTACACTCCTTATACATCATTTTTGCATTTATTATTTGCTCTTCATGATCATCCCATGCATATATTCTTGCACCATTCTTTATTAGAGCGTTAATGACGGATAAACTAGTTTTACCAAGACCGAAAACCGCAACATTTTGATTTTTGTATTTGTTCAGTTGCATTATTCGTTTGAGAAAATAAATTGTTAATAGGCTTAACGTAAAGGATTTGCAAATATTAGTTATTATCTGTAGAATATAGAAAAGTTAGTAAGGATTTTAATAGGAAAATAATATGCCATCTGTTACTTTTATTTTACCTGATGGGAGTAAGAAAAGCTATGAAGCTGCGGAAGGAGAAACTCTGCTTAATCTAGCTCACAGAAGTGATCCAGATCTGCTCGAAGGTGCATGTGAAGGCTCTCTTGCCTGTTCTACATGTCATATAATTGTTGATCCAAAATCTTATAATGCTGTAGAAACACATAACCCTATATCTGATGAGGAAAACGATATGTTAGATCTGGCTTTTGGCTTAACAGAGACGTCAAGGCTTGGGTGCCAAATAAAAATCACAAAAGACATTGATGGTTTGTGTGTCACCATACCAAGAGGGACAAGGAACATATCATTAGATAAACAAGGGAATGATTAGCTATGCGTAAGGTTTTTATCTATGTAATAATTTCTTTATTTTTGTTTATCCCCACAGCGTATAGTGGTTTCTGGTATTTTTCTATATGGAAAACAAAAAATCTTTTAGCTGAAACAATATCCTACATTAATGACGAAAAATTTGATATCTCATATGATTTTAGCGGATTTCCTTCTAGTCTGATTTTCCACATGACAAACCCAAAACTTTCCAATGAGCAATTGACCATTTCATCTGAAGCTTTACTGATAAAAAACAGATTATTCGATAAATCAGTATACATTTATATACCAAGTAATGAAGTTGATATTGCTGTTCATGGTGATGAAAAAAAGAATATAAAATGCCACACAAACAATAACAACCACTTTGTTGTCAAACTAAACGATTTACCATCTTCGCTAAGGTTTGATAGAAACATTACAATAATAGACTATATAAACACACTACGTTACGAAGATTATGGACTAAAATGTGATGTTTCATCCGACTTGGAAAATCAACGAAGTATTATAACTGAAGTGAATGGTAAAAGTAATTACATTCAATTTTACCTTGATAAAGAACCGAGTGGAAATACTAAGCTAGGATTTGATTTTTATGCTTATTGGTATAAGAATGTTGCAAGTCCTGAAAGTTATTTTAGTATCGACACTAAATTTGATTATGAATTTGTAAATCATATCTCAGCTTCCAGAATTAATTTCAATATAGAAAAATTTTTAATTCAGAGTAATAACTTTTTCCTTGCTGCAGACGGTAGAGTGCAAAACTACAATTTGGTTACGTCTTCATTTCAAGACAAAATTAACGTGGCAATATCAAATTATAAAGAACTAATTTCATTTGTAACTGGTGACTCAAAAGCTTCAAATGCGTTCGAGAAATTAATATCTTCCTTATCAGAAAAAACAACTGATAATGGCATTCAATTTTCAATAAGATATGACGATAACATAAGGTCAGGATTTATTGGAAAATTATCCACTACTGATTTTATGGATCAATTAAGTAAAATCAACCAACTAACTAAGGATGAAAGTAGTAGTTAGCTTACTTTTTATATTGATATTTCACTCAAGCATAAGCGCTTTTACTTTGGATGATAAACTCAGAGACAAAAGCATGGAAAAGCGAGCAACCAATTTATTCGAAATAATAAAGTGCCCAATATGTTCTGGCGAATCATTATCTGAATCTGGATCTCAGATCGCATACGATATGCGAAAAACAATTCGTAAAAAAATCAGTGATGGACACACTGATGAAGAGATAATCTCAGAGCTAAAAAATTCTTACGGCGATTCAATTATAATTACTCCACCTATAAAATCTAGCACTTACGTTTTGTGGTTTATTCCATTAATAATTCTGCTTATTGGGTGTTTTCTAATACGAAAATACTCCCAGTAGTGCATATCCTCCATGGAGCACGCTTAATTTCTTGCTTATTAGTGAGTATAATAGCTATATTGCAAATAAAAGAGAAAGATAGGAAAATTGATTGGTTTTTCTTCTTTCGCTATTAATAAATTTATAACGCAATTAAGTTTAAATAATCAGTATGAAAAACTTTGCACTTATTTTACTATTAGTTTTGTTTCCATTTTTCGCATCGTCTATAAATATTGAAAGAGATTGCGATTACGAATATTACCCCAAATTGGATCATAACTCCGCAGATGAGCTGTATGCTATAAAGCAAAATTATTATAGATATGGTGAGAAATTAAAAGTATTAGCAGATGAGAGAATAAAGGAGATAAAGGAAGCTACTTTAAAAACTGATGATAGATGACCACTATTATTTGAAATTCACCATTTCTTCTGGTTTCACTATCCTTTCAAACTCTTTCTCAGTGAGTAGCTGAAGCTTTATTGCTGCTTCTTTGAGAGTGATATTTTCTTTATAAGCTAGCTTTGCTATTTTTGCTGCATTGTCATATCCTATATGCGTATTTAATATAGTGACCAACATTAACGACTGATTCAGTAAATTTTTTATCCTCTCTTCATTTGCTTTAATACCAACTACACATTTTTCTGTAAAATTTAAACTTGCGTCAGCTAAAAGTCTTATAGACTGCAAAACGTTGTAAATTATTACTGGCTTAAACACGTTCAGTTCGAAATGACCATTTGAACCACCAATAGTTACAGCAACATGATTTCCCATAACTTGAGCGCACACCATAGTCACTGCTTCACACTGAGTTGGATTTACTTTACCTGGCATAATTGAAGAACCAGGCTCATTTTCTGGTAATATTATTTCCCCAATTCCGCATCTTGGACCAGAACCAAGCAACTTTATATCGTTTGCAATTTTCATTAAACCGGCTGCTACTGTGTTGAGTGTTCCACTTAATTCAACTAAAGCATCATTTGCTGCTAATGCTTCAAATTTATTTTCTGCTGAAGTAAATGGAAGATTAGTGATTTTTGCAACTTCTCTAGCAAAATCTTCAGCAAAGCCTTTTTTAGTATTTAGCCCTGTGCCAACTGCAGTGCCACCTTGTGCAAGCTCATATATATTGCCCAGAGTTGACTTTATTCTCTCTATTCCCTTTTTAATCTGAACTGCATAGCCAGAAAACTCCTGCCCAAGTGTTAGAGGCGTTGCATCTTGTAAGTGAGTACGTCCTACTTTTATTATATCTTTAAATTCCTGAACCTTATCATTTAACGCCTTATGCAGTTCTGCAAGATTTGGAATAAGTGAGTGATTGATCTGCTCAACTGCCGCTATGTGCATTGCAGTTGGAAAAGTGTCATTTGACGACTGACCATAATTTACATGATCGTTTGGATGTATCGGAGATTTACTACCCAAATCACCACCTAAAATCTCTATCGCACGATTGCTGATCACTTCATTCATATTCATATTAGTCTGCGTTCCGGATCCGGTTTGCCAAACAACAAGCGGAAATTCATTATTAAATTTGCCATCTATTACTTCCCTTGCAGCTGCGCAGATTGCGTCCCCTACCCTATCATCTATAGTACCATGTTTCATATTAACACGCGCTGCTGCAAGTTTTACTATTGCTAATGCTTTAATCAGAGGTTCTGGCATTTTTTCTGTGCCAATCCTAAAATTTTCTAAAGAACGCTGAGTTTGCGCTCCCCAGTAATGTTCACTTGGTACTTTTACTTTCCCTAAGCTATCTGATTCTGTTCTAGTTTTTTTATCCATATTTTCCTTCAACCATCATTGTCATTCGAGTAGCTTGATCCAGTTTCACTACATAATTTTTTCATGTCTACTTCTTGGTTAATTAAATCATAATGGATCCAAGTAGTCAAGTGTACGGACATTGTAACATGGTACAATGTTGCATAGTAAACGATGTTATCCCAGTTTCCATTTTTGTCATCCCAGCGCGTGACGCTGGGATTGGTTTCCCTTACTTCACGCTAATTCTGGATTAAAAAGAGAATAGAAAAGGCAGGAGAGTAGGGTAAACTCAACAAATACAAAAAAATAGATGAGGTTACCCATGGAAGATATAACAAAACTGTTTTGTTTGGTC
>JAITXQ010000095.1 GCA_031284675.1 Rickettsiales bacterium
TCAATCCGACAAGTAAAAAGATTGAAGTCAAATCAAGGCGAGAATTTTTATGAATTAACTGAATCTGAAAGGAAACAGTTGAAGCGAAGCCAGTTTGCTTTTGGTACAATTTATCCTTACATATTTGATGGATTGGCTTATATTGCGACATACCGTAAAGAATTATTTAAAGAATATAGCAAAGAACTTATTACCGATGCAGGCGATTATCATTTTCAGATTAAGCTACCTTTTAATAATTTTATTCATTACTGTTTACTTGATTGGACTGCCAGCAAAAAATATTTAAAAGAGGAATTACGGAGATATATCGTTGGCTTGAAAAATGATGAACAAAAGGCCTTTAGGTGTATTCCTATTTCTAAAGGTAATTATGTACTAACTCAGCCGTTAATTATATCTTTCCATTATAAAAGCAAATCTGAAATGACAGAACTGGAAGTACAGAGATTGAGGCAGATAGATAAATTATGTGATGAAGCTAAAGTCATTCAAGATATAGCAATTCTTGTTGCAAAGCCTTTATTAAATTCTATTTTATATAAAGGTATTGGAAGTGGGTGGTTCCCTGTTCCATGTGCATTACAAGCAAAGATAGATGCTCATTTAAGCCTTACTCATAACACAGGATTAACTTCATTATTTTTGCGTAAATACTATTTGTACCTTAACACTCTTGACGGCTCAACAGATAATCTGTATATGTTTGTAAATGCAGTTGATTTATGGGAGCACATATCGCCTTCTGAAGTAAAATTGGTTAACGGAGAATATGCGTATGTAGCCAATTGGAATGAAGCAAAAGCAAAGCTTAGGTCTGCACATAGGTTCTTTCAAGAGCTAAAAATGTCAGGAGTAATATCAGGTTCAAAACTTCAACCCGCTATTGATAATAAATTTCCTGATGGATTATTTGCTTATCAAAAAACTCAGCAATATAAAATTTGTTTTACCCGAGGAGATAAATTCAACACTTCTGAATACTCTTATCCTACTCCGCTCCATAGGTATACAGCTAAAAAATATACCAATAACGCCTTAAAATAACCTTATTAACATCTCGGAAAGGAAGAAAGGAATCGTACAGATAGGAAGAACCCTATAACCCTCATGCTGTTGTATTTAATACTGAATGGTATTATAATAACTTCGCGGCTAATATAATTCATCCTATTTAAATTGCCCTAGTCAAGACATCTCAAAAAACATACTTAAAAATCGATGAAAACACGGAAACTCAAAAAAAAGATGTGAAAAGAGATATTCTGCGCATGCTGTTTCATATTTTTTTCTTAATCTAGCAGTTTGTACTGGGAAGCTGGTTAATAAGTCTTGAAGCCTAGCAGGATTACCAAGTCAATAAGGTAGGGGAAAAGCAATACGGGAACGCACAACGTTGAAATAAAAATCTATACAATCATTCATCTTTCATGGATTTTTTAGTCGTCCTATTTCTTCTTCGCAGAGTTTGTAAATGTCTAGTTGGATCTCATGTACTTTTAATCTAGCCTTTAAGACATCTATCATCTCAGCATTACTCTTTGTACCACTTTCAACTTGTTTAATATATGATTGTAAAAGCTCAATCTCATTTTTAGAGTCGTTAAGTTTACCTTTTAAGAATCTGGATATTCGCTCACTATAAAAGCTGCCCAACTTTTCTTTCATTTCACTGGTATAACAAATACTAAAAACAGTGAAGCTGTTGTTTTGGGGTAGAATTTTAGCAATCTCTTCAAAAACAATATTTTGCTTTTTTGCAGCCTTAAGGCACGACTTGGCAAGTTCAACCTTAGCTTCAATTAGCCTAATGTTAGCCTCTGAAATCCTCAAATTAATCTTTTCATATCTTGGATTAGCCGGTTGGTGGTTTTCAATGCTTTTATATTCTTCTTGCTGTTTAAGATCATTCTTTACATGTTTTAAACATTCTTGGAAAAAATTAAGTAGAATCTCATTAGCTTTAACTTGACAATTGAAAAATTCATCACATCCATCATTTATATTAGCAGTTTTTATATTTGAATTGTCTTCATATTTAGCGTAGCCACTACCATTGCAGGCAATATAGTTTTTAGCAATTTTATCAAAAACAACATTGCCTACTTTTGCTGCTTTAACATGTAGTTTAGCGGTCCTGATAGCATTCTTATAATTAACGATTTGAATCTTTCTGCGCTCTAACGACTTTTCAATTGCTTTGATAATTTCGGGATCAGAGCCATTTTTAGCTTGCTCAAGAAATGATCCGAGTATTTTTAACTTCATTTTAGCTTCTTGTGCATTAACTTCAATTGTATCAAGAAACATTTTTGCAGCTCTAATTTGAGATTCATATAGTTCATTACAAACTTTCCCTTGTCTATAACTATCTGCATAACTAAGTGTGAAGACGAGACTTAGCATCAGCAGCACAAACAAAAAAAGTCGTTTCATAACTTTCCTTTTTAGATATTATAATACTTGTGCCTTTTTAAATTTCATTCCTGAAATTGTGCGATCATTTCGACCAAGATACCCAAGCCCTGCATTGCATTCAACAGCGTCTGTAATTTATGTTAGAAGCCTTGCACACTTTCCTCTTTTTACAGAAATTCACACATTTTTTTTGCTGATATACATAAAATTCACTGCCTCGTACAAACTTCTTAATAATGTATCAATCTGAGTTCAAAAAAGATGAAAAGCTATCATGCTTATTTTTGTTTGTATTGTGGAAAATCCTAACAAGATATGCCAGATGGTATAATATTGTTTTTTGGCTGTCAAACAAGGCCTTTTATAGGGCTGCTATTGCTTAAATTTCCGAAACAAAATAAAAGACAAGATTATGCGAATGAAAAAGATAGCCTGCTGACACCGATAAATAATTGTCATAGTTAACGCTCGCGATGGATGATGTTGACTAAACATAGCGTCAGCTTTTAAAGGCAAATATTTTTACCATCCTGTGGTAAAGCAAAAGGCGTTATAACTCCAGATCTGAATTGGAATAATGAAATCAGCGAAAACATGGGTCTTAGCTAGAATAGTACTTCTGTTATTAAGAAGACGTTTTAGGAGGAGTATTTGAGGATCATTACTGTCAGTGGTTGTTATTTCGATACTGTAGAAGAGAAGAGGTTGTTGTTTTAAAGACAAAACTAGAAGTATTTGGTGAGGTCAGCAGCAATAAGTGAACCATCCGGAGCCTTGATAACAGAGAGGATCGCGTATAGGAGAATATAATGGCAG
>JAITXQ010000070.1 GCA_031284675.1 Rickettsiales bacterium
CTCCTGTTAATTTCTTGGTTCACATCTTTTCTACTCTCATTTCCTATTCCGTGAAATCCAAAAAGCCTTCCATTTCCTATACTTTCTTCCTTCCTTAATCCAGAATTAGCGTTAGTAGAAGTGAAATTTTAATTGTAGCTAACTTAATTCAGGTTTACCAACGATTTGTCATTCCGCTACGTGTTAGCGGAATCTATGCTGAGATACTGCGGCGGTATGACGTAGGGCTACACTAGTTATAGGCCCCTTGCATAACCTGCTTTAAAATTTCCTCTTGTTGCTGAACATGGACACTAGCATAACCACATGCAGGAGATGCAGCAGCAGGTCTTGCGATGCACTTAGGTCTTTTTGCTTGAATATTGAGATTGGATAACACTTCTTCTATCAATGGGTTGACAAAAAACCATCCCCCCATATTTTTCGGTTCTTCTTGACACCATATGACTTCAGCGTTTTTGTACTTTTCAAGCTCATCACTTAGTTTATCGGCAGGAAACGGGTAGAATTGCTCTAAACGTATTACTGCTATATCGTTTATTTTTTGTGCTTCACATATATCATAATAAACTTTACCGCTGCATATTACAACTTTACGTATTTTATCATTTGAAACTAAATCTATTCTATATTCTGGAATTACCGTGAGGAATTTTCCTTCAAAGTCAGATAAATCAGAAACTGCTTTTTTATGGCGTAATAAAGATTTAGGTGTAAACACCACCAGAGGCTTACGAAAGTCTCTATGGATTTGCCTGCGTAAAGCATGAAAATAATTTGCTGGAGTAGAGCAATTAACAACTTGCATGTTATCTTCTGCGCAGAGTTGCAAAAATCTCTCTATATGAGCAGAGCTATGCTCAGGCCCCTGTCCTTCATAACCATGAGGCAACAATAAAACTAGACCGCTTGATCGCAACCACTTTGTTTCTGCAGATGCAATAAACTGGTCGATCATAATTTGCGCACCATTTGCAAAATCACCAAACTGTCCTTCCCAGAGCACCAGTGAATACGGAGAATCAAGACTATACCCATATTCAAAGCCCATTACAGCATACTCTGATAAAGCGCTATCTATGACCTCAAAGTGAGCTTGCTTTTCATTTATATTGTTTAGCGGAATAAACGCTTCTTCTGTTACCTGATCAACAAGCCTTGAATGGCGATGCGAGAAAGTCCCACGACCAGAATCTTGTCCTGATAAACGCACTCCTACTCCTTCTGTAAGTAACGATGCAAATGCAAGGCTTTCAGCTGTTGCCCAATCTATATTACTACCGGAATTTATACTATCTATTCTTCCATCAAGTATTTTTCTAATCTTATTATTAATATTAAAGCTACTTGGGATATTGCTATTTATATGCACACCTAATTTTTTCAGCTCACTAGGCAAGACACCAGAATTTGTATAGTATTCGCTCAAATCGTTCAACTTTGCTCTTCTTAATTTTGACCATATTCCACCGAACCAGTCAGCTTTTTTTGGAGTATAAGCCGCTGATTCAGCAAGACTCTTATCCAATTTCACCCTGAATTCGCTGCGTAATTTACTTACTTCATCATCACCTAATACTTTCTCTGCGATCAACTTCTCTTCATACAGTGTTCCTGGAGTTTTATGCTTTGATATCAACTTATACATGAGTGGCTGAGTGAAATTTGGTTCATCGCCTTCATTATGGCCATATTTGCGATAGCACATTATATCAATTACTACATCCTTTTTGAATTTCTGCCTATATTTCATCGCCAGACTTGTAGCAAAACTCACAGCTTCTGGATTATCTCCATTCGCATGGAAAACCGGGGCTTCTATTGATTTTGCTACATCAGTGCAATAAAGAGAGGATCGCGTACAGCACGGGTTAGCAGTAAAACCAACTTGGTTATTAATGACAATGTGTACAATGCCGTCCACCTTATAGCCTTCAATATTGCTTAAGGTTAGGGTTTCAGCAACTACTCCTTGACCGATAAAAGCCGCATCACCATGAATTGATATTCCAAGCACAGACCTTACATTTTGTTTTGCTCTTATTCTCCCAGTTAGAACCGGATTAACCGCTTCAAGATGAGATGGATTAGGGCATAAACTTAAGTGTATTTTTTTGCCACCGGCAAGTGCTCGATCAGAAGAGTAACCAAGGTGATATTTAACATCACCAGAAACCTCAAGACCACTTGGATATGCAAGATTGCCTTGAAACTCAGACAGCATTGCTGTATATTCTTTTCCTATAACCTTGGTAAGAACATTGAGTCGTCCGCGGTGAGCCATGCCAAGAACTACTTCTTTAATACCACAACCAGCGGAATCACTAATAATTTTTTCAACTGCAACAATAGCTGACTCTCCACCCTCAATGGAGAAGCGTTTATATCCAGGAAATTTCATATGGAGAAATTGCTCAAACATTTCAGATTCAATCAAGTGTCTCAGTATTTCTTTTTTGTCTTGCGAGCTCAGCGTATAGGTTTGATTTTCAATTTTCTCTTGCAGCCACATTCTCTCCTCATAGGAGGAAATATGCATAAATTCAAAACCAATATTCTTGCAATAAATATCTCTATAGATTCCAGCGTCACGCGCTGGAGATAGATTTGAATATTTTTGATAATCTATTTCTTGATTTTCATTTGGTGATAACGGGTTAAGGTCTGCAAAAAAATGACCGTAGGACCTAAAGAAATTTGCCAAATCAGAAGCCGAATCATCCGCTTTGGTTACATTGCAAGTCTCCGCTTTATTAACTTCTAAATTGCTTGAAAAAATCCTATACCAATCTTCCCCGATTGATTTATCGCCCTGCAGATAACGGCTATACATCTCTTCCACAAATTCTGCATTATCGCCATAAAGGCAGCTTAAATTCGACATAATCACTATAAAAGGTATCAAATACTTATAAGTATAACTTAAGTTTTTTAAAAAAGAACTTTTTTGATCTCTGTGAATTAAGCTGGTACAATACCGCTGTTTTGAGAATTACCTCCAGCATTTAGCCCAACATTGTTTGTTACTCTTTCAGTACTAATTTCAGCAAATTCAGGAGAAGGCTCTTTTGTTTTTGCGAAAAATGCAGCCTGTACAGCATTTTTAATGAAAAAACATGCAGCAAGTGCAAACACTGCTGTTGGTACTGACCTTACCCAGAAAAAGTAGAGAGAAAGTTAAAACGTTTTTTCAAAGAGGTGTAATATGACAAATAGAAGAGAATACACAGCAGAATTTAAATTAGAAGCTGTTAAGCTGGTTAAA
>JAITXQ010000019.1 GCA_031284675.1 Rickettsiales bacterium
GTTCTATACTGTCTTAAACGCTTTATAAGCACGTTTCAGCTTATATAGGTAAAAACCTAGAAATGTTGTGAAGACATTAAGGTGCACATAGTGCAAAAAATTAAAAATAAGACGCCAACAACGTTATACTTTTGCTGTTTAATCTGCACAGATGAAGATAATTGAATACCTTCAGTACCATGATAAGAGGGCTGTCAAGGCTTGTTAAGCAGTTTTTGCATTCAATTTAAAATAAAAAAGAGCCTAGCTATAAATTATAAATATGCTGATTTAAGAATTTAGGTTATGCACTTTGCCTTTTAGCAGATGTAAAAGCACAATTATTACGAACAACATTCCACCAACAACTGATATAGCGCCACCTATAATAAAGCACGTACGTGCTAACATTGATGAAATACTTGGCAAATCTGTAACTTTCCTTAAGGCACCATACCCGCCAAGCCACACAAGTCCAGTAATATGGAGAAAATGCCCTATACTGTAGGCATAAATCTGCAATTTTACGATAGAGTTTTTTACTTCTTTACAGTTTAATTTGGGTAACAGCCAATAAATGAAATTCATAAAAGCTATAGTGATACCAACTACAGAGCCATGATAATGAGCGGGAATTGTGACATTGCCTTCAACAGTCAGCACTCCGAGCACACCTCCATAAATGAATAATATAAATGAATACAATAAATAGTTGCTTTTGTCGTTAATAAAAGTTCTGATATTGCGGCACACTAATATTATTAAAAAGCACGGTAGAGCTGCCCCAGCAATCCGCATGTGCCAAGTAAAAAACTGTATTAACTCAACACTATCTACTGGATAAACAAAATATATAAACGGTGCGCCTACAGCCAAAACCGTGTTTATAAATAGTGGTAAAATAGTAATTTTATTGTTTGAAGCTAAACTAATATCACTGAAGCTCAGCATTATCAAATACACTAAAAACATTCCTTGAGTAAAAGCAAATTGCAATAAATGTCCAGCTCCCCAAAAGAGATACTCATAAAATAAATTCCTATCTGAGTGATATATTTCTATAGGCATATTTTTATACGCTGAAACAAAACAGAGAAATGACGACACAAGTATAATAACTAGCCCAATTTGCCCAACAGAGAGAAATGAAACCTCTTTTTTTGATGTATATGCTAGCATTGCATTTACTAATATACTGGTGGTAAACAAACCAAGACCAAATAAGAATAATTTGTTTTGTAATACGGGAATATAGTTGCTTTTTATAATCTCAGTGCTTGGAATAAACGCAGATATAAACATTAACAGCATCGAAAAGGTTGATATAACCCATAAAAAATTAAACCAACTTTTAGTGCTTGGCAGATTAAGAATAAAGAGCAAAGATATTATAGAGCACATCCACACCAAGATTGACAAATTTACATGTATCACCAGTGCATTATCAAAGATATATTGCGCAGATGGAATAAAAGAGGAGATAAAAGGCAATCGTAAAAAAATAACAATTATTGACAGTAATCCAGAACAAGCAAGAGCGCATACTGCTAAGAAGATCCATTTTTTACATAGTGAAATATTGTCTTGTATATTAAGCACGGCCATTTTCTCTTTTTATTTTTGATGTATAAAAGTATTATAATATAAGGCACTATAAATTTCTAAAACTAATTGGCATCGATGAATAATATCATAACAAAGCAAGTCATATCCTTCATCCTGAAAATGCTGCATCCATTCAAGTGGCAAGTTATTCTCATGTGTTTTATACCGCTGTTTTGGGTAATTGATAACTCTCTTAGTCCTTATATGATCAAAATCATTCTCGATCGAATTGCTGTAGCACCTGCTGAAAATATGTTTGAACGTTTGGCTATTCCTGCTGTGTCTTATGTTTTGATATTATTTCTGATAGTGGGCATTCATAGGCTATATGATTATCTTGTTGATATTAAACTGGTTCCAAATCTTCATAAAAAAATTAATGATTCAAGTTTTGAGGTGCTACTCGGCCAAAGTCATCATTACTATCAAAATAACTTTGCAGGTAGCTTTGCAAGTAAAGTAAATCACCTGGTAGATAACACTCCGGATATAATACAAATTGTTGTGGAAACATTCCTTCATCAAGCCTTTGCGCTTAGCATTGCTATTTATACACTATGGACAGTGAATGCTAACTTTGCCATTGCAATGCTTGCTTGGCTGTATCATTTATAATTTTATCTCTTGTTTTTTTAAAGAAATTAGTGCACCTTTCAACTACTTTTTCAGAGTATGGATCAATAATTACAGGTAAGATGGTAGATGTATTTTCCAATATTTTATCAGTAAGATTATTTGCAAGGAATAATACTGAAAGACTATCTCTAAGTACTACTTGCAAAGAAGCCACTTTACTAGAACAGAAGATTGGTTGGGTTTATTTTTTAATTTTCTGTGTTTATGGATTCTCATACGTAATTGTCCAAGGGTTTAATTTGTATTTTTTGATCGAAGGTAGGCAGCAAGGTACTATAACTGTTGGAGATTTTGCGCTTGTAATGGCAATCAATACCACCATAGTCGGCTTTCTTTGGATTCTGACAAGAAGTCTTGCAAGATTTGTTAGATTCTGGGGAAAAATTACCGCAGGTTTACAAGCAATTTTGGTAATTCCTGAAATTCAAGATAAACCAAATGTATCAAATCTAGTTATCAGTAAGGGAAAAATTAATTTTGATAAAGTTCATTTTCAATACAAAGGCACTGAATCTATATTCCAAAATAAATCGGTAACAATTAAACCTGGTCAAAAAGTAGGACTTGTTGGTTATTCAGGTAGTGGTAAATCAACATTTGTAAACCTGATCCTCCGGCTTTATGATGTACAGTCTGGAAAGATTTCAATTGATGGGCAAGATATTCGCAATGTAACTCAGGATTCTTTACACAAAAATATTGGCATGATTCCACAAGACCCATCGCTTTTTCATAGGACTCTGATGGAAAATATTCGCTATGGAAAAACAAATGCTAGCGATGATGAAGTAATTGAAGCGGCAAAAAAAGCACATGCTCATGAATTCATTTTGAAATTGCCTCAAGAGTACGATTCACTCGTTGGTGAACGTGGTGTAAAACTTTCTGGTGGACAACGCCAACGGATCGCAATTGCAAGAGCTATTCTAAAAAATGCGCCTATCTTGATTCTTGATGAAGCAACATCGCAACTCGATTCTATAACAGAAAGTAATATTCAAGAATCTCTATGGGAGTTAATGCAAGGTAAAACTACAATAGTAATAGCACATCGTCTATCTACACTTTTGCATATGGATCGAATTTTAGTGTTTGATCAAGGTAAGATTGTAGAAGATGGCACGCATCAGGAACTTCTTGATAAAAATGGAATGTATAAAACTCTATGGGATGCACAAGCATAAGTGTTGAAAGTGGTAGTAAAAGGATATAAAGAGCTATTATTACAGAAAAATGGAGGTAATAATGGATCAAATAGAAGGAATACTAAAATTAATTAAAGATGATGATCTGGAA
>JAITXQ010000030.1 GCA_031284675.1 Rickettsiales bacterium
GTTCTATACTGTCTTAAACGCTTTATAAGCACGTTTCAGCTTATATAGGTAAAAACCTAGAAATGTTGTGAAGACATTAAGGTGCACATAGTGCAAAAAATTAAAAATAAGACGCCAACTACGTTATACTTTTGCTGTTTAATCTGCACAGATGAAGATAACTGAATACCTTCAGTACCATGATAAGGGGGCTGGCGGAGTTTGTCAAGCAGTTTTTTGCATTTCCATGCTACTTGGATGATGCCCTTTTCTAAATCATAATGTTCGCACAGACGTGCCTTTTAGCCACACTGCTAAACGGATACCAAATTTTTTGCAACATCAAGTGCAGCATAAGTAAATATTGCACTTGCACCTGCACGTTTAAAACTAATTAAAGATTCATAAATCACTTTGTCATAATCCAGCCAGCTATTATTTGCCGCAGCTTTCATCATTGCATACTCACCGCTTACTTGGTAAGCAAAAATCGGAAAATTAAATCTATCGCTTGCTGTTTTTATAACATCCAAGTATGGCATACCTGGTTTAACCATGATAAAGTCTGCACCTTCATTTATGTCCATTTCAATTTCGCACATTGCTTCGCGTGCATTTCGATAATCTATTTGATAACTACTTTTATCTATGGAATTTGATAGCCCACATGAACCTACAACTTGCCTGAATGGGGTATAGAAGCTAGAGCAATATTTCACTGCATAAGACAATATTGACACATCCTGAAAGTTGTTATCATCCAACGCTTTTCTGATCCTTCCTATTCTACCATCCATCATATCAGAAGGAGCAACTATATTACATCTTGCTTTCGCTAAAACAAGCGCTTGCTTACATAATACTGACACAGTTTCATCGTTTTCTACATCCATCTGATTGTCTTTTAAAATGCCATCATGACCATGAGTAGTGTATGGATCCAGTGCAACATCTGCAATAACACCAATTTCAGGCACCTTTGATTTTACAGCACGAATTGCTCTGCAGATTAAGTTGTCAGGATTATATGCTTCCTCGGCATTTTCGGATTTTAACTTATTATCAACTACAGGAAAAATTGCAACAGCATTAATTCCTAAATCCTTAGCTTCCTTAACTCTGGACACTAATCCATCTATTGAATAACATTTTACCTCAGGTAAGCCGGGAATCGGTTCAGTTGTTTCTTCCTGATTATGGACAAAAAGAGGAAAAACTAAATCATTTACTGATAAACTGTTTTCATTTGTTAAATTGCGAACCCATTTGCTTGAGCGCTTGCGTCTTAATCTTGTATTTGGAAAATTAAACATTGGATCCAGGTAAATTCCCAGTAAAAAGCAACACTCCCGAAATCAATATTACCCAAAGCATCGATATTGGCAAAAATACTTTCCAACCAAGGCGCATTAGCTGATCATATCGATAGCGAGGTATTGTTGCTCTAATCCAAATAAATATGAACAATAGTAAAACTATCTTCAAAACGAACCAAATTAAACCTGGAATTTTATACAGTAAACTAAGCTCTAGCGGAGGATACCATCCTCCTAGAAAAAATATTGTCATCATAGCACTTGCTAAAATCATATTTGCATATTCTCCCAAGAAAAAGAGAGCGAAAGGCATGGATGAATATTCAACGTTATACCCAGAGACAAGCTCTGCTTCAGCTTCTGGTAAATCAAATGGGTGACGGTTAGTTTCTGCAAGAAGAGAAATAAAAAACACTATTCCTATAGGCATCAACAGTAAATCAACCCAAAATGGCATATTATGTTTCGTTACTACCATTTCTCCAAGGTTTAACATACCAGTCGTAATAACAACTGTAGCAACTATTAAACCTATTGAAACTTCATATGAAATCATCTGAGCAGCTGACCTTATAGCGCCGAGAAATGCATAATTAGAATTACTTGACCAGCCTGCAATAATCACGCCATATACTCCCAAAGATGATATAGCTAGCACATAAAGCACTCCAACGTTAATATTTGCTATAACTTTAGGAATCACTACTTGCTGGCCGTTTTCTGTAATTACTTCAGCTCCAAAAGGTATAACTGCCCAGGCAATTAATGCTAAAATAAAGGTAAGCATTGGAGCCATAATGAATAATATGGTGTTCGCTCTAAATGGTATTATCGGCTCTTTAATGAGTAGTTTAATAGCATCTGCAAATGGTTGCAATAACCCAAAAGGTCCGACTACACTTGGGCCATGTCTTAGTTGGATTGCACCGATAACTTTACGCTCAAAGTACACCAAATACGCAACTGAAAGCAGTAGCGGTACCAAAATAAATAAAATATTAACTAGCGTGTTCATAAAAAGCTTTAGTACAGTCTGCCATTATTTTTGAAGCGCGACTTATTGAATCTGTCATATAAAAATTATACTCTTTTAAAGTAAAAGGTGTATCACTTAAGTTTATCTCCCCATTGCTTATTGATATCCATTTGTTTTTTACCACTTGATCAGCATTTCTAAACTGTGGACCTAAAGTATCTAATTTTTTCCTCACATCAAATAAACTATCGTACGGCAAAGAAAGATCTAAATATTGTGAGAGGTTTTTAATAATTAACCAGTCCTCCTTTGCTCCACCCGGAGGCGATACAGCTAAATTTGTTCTCTGCACTCGCCCTTCAGTGTTTACATAAGTTGCATATTTTTCTGTATATGTGGCACCAGGTAAGATAACATCTGCTATGTGTGCGCTTTTATCGCCATGATGACCTTGATAAATTACAAATGTATTTTCTAACTTTGATGTATCAATTTCGTCTGCACCAAGAAGATAAACTACTTCTATCTCACCACTTTCTGCCTGTTCCAGTATTTGATTAGTGTCTTTTCCACCTTTTTTAGGAACAAACCCGATATCTAGCCCACCAACTCGTGCTGCAGCTTTATGCAGCACGTTAAAGCCATTCCAGTCATCTCTGATCATGTTAAATTTTTCTGCGATTTTGCCAGCTAGAACTAAAACTGAATCAGCGTCATCTCTTATTAATGCATCTTGACCGATGATTAGCATAGGGTTCTGAGCCGCGCTCAGTAACTCACAGAATTTATGATTCCCTTTCGCTATTTTATTTAAAATACCAGGATTATTTCCCAATTTTTCAACATGGTATAAATATTCAACATCGGGACCGATGCTTGCAATAGGAAAGTTGCCCTGTGAATATCTTTTTCTTATACGTGCGTTGATAATAGGCGCCTCTATTCTTGGATTTGTATTTATAAGCAGACATAAATCTGCATTTTCTATACCCTCAATAGTGGTATTGAACACATATGATCCACGATTATTTGGTATAAGCTTTGCGCCATCCTGCCTGCAGTCTATATTTTCTGAACCAAGCTTCTGCATTGTTTCTTTGAGTAGAAGCATAGACTCACAATCTGCTAGATTACCTGCAATTGCAGCTATTTTATTTGATTTTATATTCTTTGATTTTTTTGCAGCAACAGTTAATGCCTCATTCCAGCTTACTGGGACTAATTTACCATCTTTTTTTACGTAAGGTCGATCAAGGCGCTGAACCTTTAATCCATCGTAAGCAAAACGAGTTTTGTCTGATATCCACTCTTCATTTACTTCTTCATTAAGTCTTGGCAATATTCGCATAACTTCAGGACCTCGATAGTCGACTCTAATGCTACTTCCTACAGCATCAAGCACATCTATAGTCTCACAGTGTAATAGCTCCCATGGACGCGCTGTAAAGGAGTAAGGCTTTGAAGTTAAAGCTCCCACGGGACAGAGGTCTATGATATTTCCAGACAATTCAGAACTGATATACCTTTTTATGTAAGTGCTGATCTCTACGTTTTCTCCCCTTCCGATTCCTCCAAGTTCATTTGTACCTGCAACATCGGACAAAAATCTAACGCATCGAGTACAATGAATGCATCGATTCATTGCAGTGCCAATCAGCGGTCCGAAGTGTTTTTTTGGCACAGCCCTCTTATGCTCATCAAGCCTGCTGGTTCCCTTGCCATAAGTCATCGTTATATCTTGCAAATCGCACTCACCGCCTTGATCACAAATTGGACAATCAAGAGGATGATTAATCAGCAGAAACTCAAGAACGCCTTCACGCGCTTTTTTAACTTTAGGGGTATCAGTGTGAATAACCATACCTTCTGCAACTGGTACAGCACAAGAGGCTACTGGTTTTGGAGGCCCACCCTCTACTTCAACTAAACACATTCTGCAGTTACCAGCAATTGCTAAACGCTCGTGATAACAGAAACGTGGAATTTCAACACCTACGATCTCGCAAGCTTGAATTATAGTGAATCCAGGTTCTACTTCACATTCCTTAGAATTAATAGTAACTTTAACCACAAATTCAAACCTATTATACAGCTTCCCACTTTATAGGATTGCCACTTGTCTCATCTTCAACCATATTGCCATTATCATATTGAGCAGACATATAATTCATGCGCGAGTCACGATCTATATATCTAACAGGTTTTACCGGTTTATCTTTATACATTTTCTGTTCAGCTTTTTTACGCTGAGTAGGATTATTTTTACTAGCTGTTTTCGCTTTTCCGCCTGCTGCCATATAAACTCCTAAAAATTTCTCATTCTATTTTAACACTTAAGTATATAGCGTCAATATTAAATAGCTTTAAAGTTTCAATAGATCTCTTAATTGTAATCGTTATTTAAGTAAAAAGTTACCCCTCGATGTCATTTCAGCGCATGACGCCGGAACCTAAGCTATAGAAACAGAACTAAAAATTGAATGCAAAAAACTGCTTGACAAGCTTTGCCAGCCCCCTTATCATGATGTTCAGTACAATGATATAAATTAAAAATCTTCCTATCCTGCGCTGGTTCTTCGATTTGAAATGCTACTTTTACCTGATCATGACCAATGTTAATTTGTCCTATTAATGCTTTAATAATACCACGTTTAGTTTGCCAATCTAGGTGTTCCAAGTTCGATTTTACACTAGAATAAAAACTCTTCATGCTATTTATAATACGGTTCATTCCCGTTTCTACTGCCTTTTGATCAGTCACCTTCTTTTTCTCTTCTTCTATTCCTTTTAAACGTTCCTTCAATTTTTTCACTGTCTGTTTAAATTCTTCCTCACTTATATATCCTTTCTTGCCTGCATTTTCTTGACTATAATAATCTTCCATAAGCTTTTCGATACCTTGTTTTATTTGTTCTTGCAAATTTTTCATCTGGTGATTCATCATTTTTATTTTCTGAAATTCTACGTTGGTACTCCTTTTTTATCATCTCTGGGTTTTTTAGTAAATTTTTCACCTTTTCCCATATAGCTATTTCTAACATATCTGTACAGACTAATTTATTGTTACATTTCTCCTCACCGCTACTATCAGTAATACGTAAAGTGCTACTACAGCGATAATAGCTATACGTTTTTTCCCCATCTCTATGGTGCACACCACTATATGCATATCCACAGTTTTAACATATAACTAGACCTTGCAGTAGATTTATTTCTTTCCCCATCTACATTCTTGCTCTTTTTCTATTTTCATCAAGTTGCTTTTGTACTTTATTAAATAATCCTTCATCAACTATCTTTGGTACTGGTATATAAATCCAACTATCTTCATCTGTACGACAGACAGAAATATTTTTTACCTTTTGTCTAGATATCCTCTTTTCTCTTGATGTTTTTTCAACCCTTTTTAATTTACCAAATGCTGCTTGTCCCTTATATACAGGATTTCTTAGTATCTTCCAAATTACTATTGGACGCCAAACCTTCTTTCCAGTTCTTGTTCTAATTGACCTATCTCTTAGTCTACGTATAGCTTCCCTTATACTTATTCTTTCTTGTCCTATCCACATGAATAGTTGCCTTACTATTTTGGCTTCCTCTTCATTTATTTCAAATTTTATTTTTTCTCTATCTGCATGCTTCATACGATCATAACCATAAGGCGCAATACCAATTACGCTTATACAACCTTCTCTTGCTCTATGTAGCTTTCCTCTACGACTTCTTTCCATAATCTTTGTACATTCATATTTTGCTACTAATCCTTGCATTCCTAAAAAGAATTTAGATTCTGGGTTGTTCTCAGTCTTACAATTTAAGAATATTACTTCTACTCCTGCTTTCTCAAATTCGTCAAGTAATATCATTTGGTGTGCAGATTTCCCTGCTAATCGGTCAGGTGAATGAATATAAATTTTATCAATTTCACCTTCTGCTACCTTATCACGTAACGCATCTAAATCTTCACGCTCTAAAATCCACCCACTAAAGCCATCATCCTTAAATTCATACTCATCTAATAACTCATGCTTGTCTACAGCAATTCTATGCTTGAGCTCTACAATTTGGCTCTTTATTGTACTGTTCTGTGCTTGGCCACTCGATGAGACTCTTGCATACAAGGCTACTGTTGTCATTTTTTTTAACCTTCTTTTCGTTGTTTCTTTTTACCGCATATCTTAGTAACAGCTCATAAGCATCTGCTAGATGTTAATCTGCTAACTCATCAGGCTCATATCGACAGGTAACAGTTAATGTTCTTTTTCTCATAGTTTTTCCCCTGTAAATGTTTTTGTAGTTCAGGAGCCTTACCACTCCCTTTTTCCATAAATCCATTTATCAGCTACTCTTACGAAAAAGATGCAACTGTTACCCCTTTAGCTTTTGTGTAAAATTTTAGAAATAAAAAGATACACTTTCTATAGCTTCAGCAACTATCTATAACCCTTTCCTCCATATCATCCCTCCTTTTCTACTTCCATCAGCTCTTTCTTGACTAACGGTGCCTTTTCCAACTTTCTCCTTATTTCCTCAAACCTTTTTTCCCCTTTTTCTTTCAGATTCAGACTCAATATCGCACCTGCTGTACGTTCCGATACGTTCTTTATTTTTTCTATTAATTCTTTCATCATTTTTTCTTCATGTTTCTTTAGCACTTTGGCTATCTCTTCACTTGCATAATCCATTGCTGTCTTGCCTAATTCATCAGGTTGATCTATTTCTCCTCCTGCTTTCACTAGTTCTTCTACTATTCTTACTTCCCCTACCATACATCCTAGGTGTAACGGAGTATTCTTACTTCCATATTCTTCCGCATTTACGTCTGCTCCTGACCTTATCAGCTCTTTTACATTTTCTAGACGTTGTCCTACTACAGCCAAGTGCAATGCTGTATAACCTCCTACATCTGCTGCATTCACGTCTACTCCTCTTTCGATTAATAACCTACTGTTTTTTGATCGGAAATTCCTACTGCATAATGTAATATCGTTCTTCCCTTTTTGTCTCTTTCATAAATATTTTTAAATGAGTTCTCTAATAATTCTTTTAATGACTTATTAAATTTCTTTTTGTCTTTTCCGCTAAACCTCATTTTATACCCCACTATTAAACCACATATAAAACGATCCAATTTAACCTTCTTTAACGCAAGATAAGTTTTTTATATTTACTTGCTACTACTTAATTTATACGTGTTTTAGCATAAAAAGCAACCTTTTTTTCGCGTAGTTTACCCATTTTAACCAAATATTAGTCTAGTATATGAAGATATAAATATAGATACTTAGTATATTGGTTGCTTTTTTTTCCAAGGTCGATTTAAGTGCCGATGTTCGTGCCAAGTCAGGATACCAAGGTATAATACTAAAATGTGATTTTCTAACGCTAATTTTGGATTAAGGAAGGAAGAAAGTATAGGAAATGGAAAGCTTTTTGGATTTCACGGAATAGGAAATGAGAGTAGAAAAGATGTGAACCAAGAAATTAACAGGAGATCTATGGCGAGTATGTTCAATTTCAAGTCTATTTTTGAGGTAGCCAAAAAC
>JAITXQ010000029.1 GCA_031284675.1 Rickettsiales bacterium
TTTGCACTATGTGCACCTTATGTCTTCACAACATTTCTAGGTTTTTACCTATATAAGCTGAAACGCGCTTATAAAGCGTTTAAGACAGTATAGAACGCCAATTTGAAGGATTAGAGAGTAAACAACTATCTACACGGGGTTTCTTTTGCCTTTTTTTTATTTAGTAAATTTCTTAAATATTTATAGCTAAAGTAATTTAAGAGCCCGTGAAGGGTGTCATGCAAGTAGCTGGCACTGGTTTATTATGCAGCCACTTATTTAAAGTTAAGTTTTCTAGATCCCAGTGTCTGGGCACTGGGATGACACCTTTGTGTTTAAGGCAAAACCTGCTATAATATTTAACACACTGCTTTCGCAAACAAATGTTCGTACAGTTGTGCGCCACGCGCTGGAATGACAAGGTGGAGTGTTTGTAGGTGTCATCCAAGTAGCTAACACTGGACATTCTCAATGACAAGGTTTATCGTTTAGTTTTAAAAACACTATAGCAATACCGTTCACGGAAATAAAGGAAGATCCGTGAACTGTTACTAATCTATTTTGATAAATCTAAAAGCTATATGTTAGATCTAAAATCTCAATTCCTTTGGCAAGTTGATGATCTTTTCCATCGTTTTGGTTTGTAGCTACCACATCAGGTACTACACCAGTTATAAGGTTGCCAGACGGAAGATAATATAATTTATTTGTTACACTGATCACACCACCATTTTTCAATGGAAAAATCGTTTGTCCAGAAGCCTTGCCATATGACCTTACTCCAACGATTTTAGCGCGTTTATTATTCTATAAAGCAGCAGCAACTATTTCAGGTGCAGATGCAGATTTTTCATTAATTAATACTATGACAGGTAATCCAGAAAACATGTCCCCTTTACTTGCGTTGTAATGTTTTTTCTCCCTACTTTCCACAGTAACTATTTTTCCACCATCAAGAAAACTGTCACATATTGGTACTGCTTGAGAAAATAATCCACCGTGATTATCTCTCAAATCCAGGATTACACCCTTTATGGTACTGTTATTTTCTTGGATATCTAGCCATTGCCTTCTGAAATGATCACCAGCGCTCTCATTAAACTTAGAGATTTTAATGTAAACTATATCGCATAACCTTAGTTGAAATAGCATTTGACTCAAGCGCTTGAAGTTGCATTTTCTTGAATTTTTTACTATCAAGGTAATAAGAATATGAATCTAATTTAGAGAATATTCCAGCTATTGCATATTCGACCAAAGTTTTTTGATCAATCGAATTTGAAAACTCTCTCTCTATTTGTGTCAACACCTCTTCAAAATATTCAATTCCATCAGAATCAGAAAGAGCTAGCTCTTTATTGCTTAATTCAAAATTCAGTTTGTCTAATATATTTTCTATTGCATATTCAACAAGAGTTTTTTGACTAACAGGCCAAACATATTCTTTTTCTACTTTTTTGATTATATCCTCGAACAATTCAATATGATCTATTTGGTGAGCAGATGAGCCATAAGCAAGTAAGGATAAAATAAGAGCAATGATAAATTTCATGAAGAAAGTTTATCTCTTATTCGTGAGTAAAATCAATTTCTTTTAAAGTTATGGTTATACTCTTATAGTGTTTCATGGTAGAAAATAAGCTGAAGGTAAGCAGAGTGCTTTTTAAAATGATATTACGTAATTTACTGTTTTTACTGCCGCCTGAAGTTGCTCACTCTTTGGCAATTATGGCGTTAAAAAAGATACCTTATAGAAAACTTATAGAGCTACCAGAATCTTTAAATGTGAATTTTTTTGGTAATAAACTTAGAAGCCCAGTAGGTCTGGCTGCAGGTTTTGACAAAAATGCAGAAGTTATAAGACCTATGCTTTCATTTGGCTTTGGATTCGTGGAAGTTGGTACTGTAACTAAAAACCCACAATATGGAAACAAAAAACCAAGAATTTTTAGATTAATCAAAGATCAAGGGGTAATTAACAGATTGGGATTTAACAATAAAGGAATAGACTATTTTCTTAAACAAATAAATAGAACCAAGCTTGATGATTGCATTTTTGGCATAAATATAGGGAAAAATAGTACAGCGAAAGATCAAATCAGTGATTATGTTGATTTAATAAAGATGGTATATGGAAAAAGCAATTATATAGTACTGAATATCTCATCTCCAAACACACCTAATTTACGCAATTTGCACAATAAACAAGAATTATCGGAATTGTTGAAAGCTATCACTCTAACCCGCGGTTCAATCAAGAGTGATAAATTTATGCCTATAATATTAAAAATCTCACCAGATATAGATCAGCAAACGAAAGAAAATATCGCTGAGCTTGCATTAGAATATAAAATTGACGGCTTAACAGTAAGCAACACTACGGTCAGTCGAGATAATTTGCATTCTCACTATAATGAGATTGGTGGGTTGAGTGGCAAACCATTGTTTAAACTTTCAACCGAGTTATTGAGTGACATGTACAAACTTACTAAGGGCAAAATATTATTGATAGGATGCGGAGGAGTTTCAAGTGGTTCTAATGCATACAAAAAAATAAAAGCAGGGGCCTCTTTAGTGCAACTGTATACTACTCTCATATACCAAGGGCCTCAAGTTGTAAATAAAATTAATCTAGAACTTGCAGAGCTAGTAAGAAGAGATGGATTTAGTAACATTAGTGAGGCGGTGGGTTGTAACTATAAATTTTAGAAACTGTTGGTATTATTTTAATAGAATAAAACTGATTTTTTGATATAAATATAGTAAGAAATGCTTCCTTTTAAAACGACAAGCATGAAAGACTTGAACAACGCAATATCTAAAATTATTAATTATAAATTTACAAATAACGCGATATTAGAGGAGGCATTAACTCATCCGAGCGTAAATAAAAGGAATAGCAAAAACCAGGTTGTAAACTACGAAAGGTTAGAGTTTTTAGGTGATAGTGTTTTAAATATGGTCGCATCTGCTATACTGTTTAAACTATTTCCTGAAGAAAAAGAAGGAGCATTGGCTAAAAGAAAGACGGATTTAGTTTGTGGCAGCACCATTGCTAATGTCGCTAAAGAAATGGAATTAAGCGACTTTATCATCATGAATAATAGTGAACGTTGCAATGGAGGAAAATGTAGCTTAAAAAATTTAGAAAACGCGCTTGAAGCACTAATAGGCGCAATTTATATTGATGGAGGGTTTGAAAATGTTGAAAAATTTATCACTCAATATTGGGAAAAGTTAGCCAAAAACATGCTTGATCCCCCTCAAGATCCTAAAACCTCACTACAAGAATGGACTCAGAAAAATAAATTGCCTTTACCAGAGTATGAGCTTGTAAAACAAACTGGACCAGCGCACAATCCTGAATTTACTATATCAGTTTGCATAAAAGATTATGGCGAAGTTTCTGCATGCGCTTCTAGTAAAAAGGTTGCTGAACAAAAAGCTGCTGAGTTAATGCTAGAAAAAATTAATAATAATGAAAAAAGCAATTCAGTTTAAGCAAAATAGATTATTAATTTAAGTTTTAAGGAAGCGAATAGCGAATGGTCATTCCCTTAAAAGAACCCTCTAAGTTTTCTAGCACGGCTTGGATGTTTTAATTTGCGCAGTGCTTTTGCCTCTATTTGTCTAATTCTCTCACGTGTTACATTAAAAATTCTTCCTACTTCTTCTAAGGTGTGCTCTTTTCCATCTTTACCAAGGCCAAAACGCATTCTTAGAATTCTTTCTTCTTTTGGTGTTAAAGTTGCAAGAACATTAGTTGTAATACCACGTAAGTCAGCAAGTATTGCAGCATCTTCTGGCTTGGAGACTCGCTTATCTTCTATACAATCACCGAAGGTACTACTATCATCTTTTCCTGTCGGAGCTTCAAGACTTACCGGATCCCTTGCTATTTTCATAACTTTGCGTATTCTTTCCAGCGGCATTATCAGTTCTGTACTCAATTCCTCTAATGTGGGCTCTCTTCCCATCTCATGAGACATCTTTCTTAATGCTCTGTTGATTTTGCTGATAATTTCTACCATATGAACTGGTATTCTAACTACTTTGGATTGTTCAGGTATTGCCCGAGTTATGGATTGCCTCACCCACCAAGTTCCATAAGTTGAAAATTTGTATCCACGTTTGTAATCAAATTTATCCACGGCCTTCATAAGACCAATATTGCCTTCTTGTATCAAATCAAGCAGAGCAAGGCCTCTGTTTGAATACTTTTTAGCGATGGAAACTACTAGCCTCAAATTAGCTTTAATCATCTCTTGCTTTGCTTCAGAAACTTCTCGTTCATGTTTTTGTATTCTTTTGATTAACTCCTTAAATTCTTGCGTGTTATCTTCTTGTATATATTGCTTAATATTATTCAAAGTACAGGCTATATGCTCAGAGTTACCATCTATAAACCTTACACATTTGATTTTTAATTCTTCCGTAAGAAAAGATTTATTTTCATTGGTCTTTAAAAAATTTATCTCTTTTAACTCATACTTTAAAAGCACTTCGTCATAAACTTTGTAGAAACCTTCTCTATCGATATTGTATTTTTTAGCCTCAAGAATAAGATTAGTTTCTTCAAGCACGATAGATCTGTTTATACTATAAAGTTCTTGTGTAATTCTTGCGACAGCAGTGTCACTTAACTTAATTTGTAATGCTATAGACCATATTTGATTATATAAATCTTTACATACTAGTTCGTTAGAGGAATTTTTAGAATTTTTTCTTAATGTCAACGCTTCATTTGTTAAAGTAATCATCTCATCCAATGCAACTATGACTTTTGGCAGTAAGTCGCTTTCCATTTCAAGAATAGAAACATTTAGATTTGCTGAATTTATATCTTCATTGTCATTTTCTTTCTCATCATCATCTTTTTTACTGTCTTTCTCATCAACACCATAATATTCATCATCTTTAGTATCTTCAGAAATATCCTTAGAATCCTCGACATCTTCAGCACCTTCTTCATTATCTTCTTTAGGTGTAACATTAAAATCAGAGTTATAAATTGCATCCAAGTCTATGATTTCTCTCAATAGGAGAGTTCCACTACTCAAATCGTCATGCCATGTTTTTATTATCTTTAATGTTACTGATGTTTCAATTATTGCACGCAACATGTTATGCTTTTCAGATTCAATTTTCTTTGCTATCTTGATTTCATCTGCCCTTGATAAAAGCTTTACAGAACTCATGTCTTGTAAATAAATTCTTACCGGATCATCGTTTTGTACTAAAGTTGTAGTAACATTTGGCGATGTATCATCATCATCAAGTTTACTATCATCATTGTTGGAAGGAGCATCTTCTTCATCTTCACTACTTTCAAGTATATTAATTCCAGAGTCTTGTAATAAAGATATAGTATCATCTATAAAGTCAGATGAAAAATTTTCATCTGATAATTTATCATTTATATCATCAAAAGTGATAAAACCGCCCTTTTTTATACTTTTGGTTACGAGATCTCTGATAATTTTTTTCTTATCTTGTGCATTATTAATAGTTGACATCATTACCTTTATAGTTTAAAATTTCATTTCTTATTAGCAAATAAACCTACAACGAGCAAGCCTATAATTTTATTTTTAACTTGTGGCTACTTGTTACTTCATATAATTTAAGATATTGTTAATTCACATACACTCATCTTGATCAATTGTTCCAAATTTTTCTTCTATTTTTACTGCTATGGACAATCCAACTGAAAATGTTGCAATTCCAACTACTATGGCAGTAAGCATTAAAACATGCGGTATAGAATTGCTATATAAATAAAAATTTGAAACCAATATAGGAGGCAAGGAACTTTTTATATACCCTAGAGATATGTAAAATAACAAAACGGATGCTTGGAAAATGCTTACCCCTATCATTTTTTTGATTAAATTTTTATCGTTTATGATAACATATAAACCTAGCACCATTAATATAATAATAGTTACATAATTATATAAAGTCATTATTTTTTTTTACGAGCAAAATCTATATATATAATTAACATAGAGGAGTAGACAGTAAATGCTACACTTAATTCTACTAAAAAAATACCCAATTTTTGACCAACAACGTTACTAGCCGATAATGTATCGTAAGATAAAAAATTTTGGCCAAGTAAAATTGTTGCAACACCCGTTCCTCCGTAAATCAAAATACCGAGCACATTAGTAAATCTCATTACAGAATAAGGTATTGCTTTTAGAGTTGTGGATATACCAAATAGCATTGAATATAATATTATTCCGGAAGCAATAATTATTCCTGCTTGAAAACCTCCACCTGGAGTGTAATCACCATGAAATTGTATGTATAAACCAAATAAGATGATAAAAGGTACTATCAAAAATGCTACTGCATTTAATATCGGATCTTTAATCATTTTCTTTTTCTTCTTTTAATATCAATGTTATGCAAAGTGCAGCAGTAAAAACTACTATAGTTTCTCCAAATGTGTCGTAACCACGAAAGCTTGCTAAAACAGCTGTTACTATATTAAGAATACCGGCAGCTTTTTCGGTGTTTTCCACATAATAAGGAGCAACATGCAGGTGGATTGGAGCACCATGGCTGCCAAAATCTGGCAATTGAATCATAAAATGTGACAAACATACAACCAGAAATATCATAAAAAAAAGTGTTATAGGGTTGTGAGATAAATTTACTTTATGATTCTTTATCAAAGAGAGCGCAGCAAACGTAAAAACTGTACTGAGCCCCGCGCCAACAGAAGCTTCAGTAATCGCAACATCAGGTGCGTTCATAATTAAGTATATAAGCGCAATGAGTGAACTAAATACACACATTAGAACAGCGCTTACAACTAAATGCCGCGAAAAGACTATAAAAACTGTAACTGTTAGTAACAACAAGAGTAACACTACATTTAATATTTCCAACACCTTAGCCTTCTTTAACAGTTTTTTTCTTACTTTTATAATAAGTGCGTGCTAAAAGATAGCTATTAGTTGAGTTAGCTACCCATATTATAAGAATTAATAATATTATTTTAACAGTATTGATTGAAAATTCATTCTGCAGAGCAAAACCAATTAATAACAATGTTGCACCGCTGGAATCTGTAATACCTGCTGCATGTAACCTAGTGTAGAAATCAGGAAATCTGATCACCCCTATGTTTGAAATGATTACTAAGCAAATACCTAAAAATATGAAAATGGATCCTATCATAAATTATCAAAATAACATTAATCTCATTAGTGCTATAGTTGATATAAAGCTAATGCTAGCGTACAAAAGTGCTATATCAATTAAAAAGAAATTATTCAGAGCAATTGATATTGCTGTTATGAGCAAAACTACTTGTGTTGAGAAATTATTGAACGCTAAAACCTTATTGTACACATCACTCGACTTAGAAACTATGCGGTATAACATTATACTCATACAGAACAGTAGTATATAGATAGCAATGTGAATCATTTATAAGCTACATAACTTCAGCAGGTTTCTAAACGAATACTTGATTTACTCTTCATCGCTATCTTGATCATCTGCTTCACTATCTACTCCAATTTCATCATCTTGAATATCAGCACTCTCTTGGCCTGCATTAAGATCTGTGTTAAATTGACCATCAGAAAAATTTAGTAGTTTTTCTAGCTTACTCGTATTACTGCTGTAAACATTACTCATATTTCCTTTCATGTACTCTTTGCATCTACCTACCAAAAGGTTAAACAGCTCATGAGTATCCACCTGTTTTTCTGCTATTTCATGTAAGGAAACTATGGTATTTTTATGACCTTTGAACTTAGTTGCTTGAATTGGATTACTTGCCCCTGTATTTAAGTCATGTGTCCTTTGACTTGCCAATAGAGCTAATTTAAAACGGTTACTCACCTGCTCTATACATTTTTCTACAATAGACTCAGCCATAAAATACTACCTTAATAAATTTTATACTATACCACAAAAAATAAGATGTCAACTTTGTATCTATTGGGACTCAACTTCATGTTTGACTTTTTCTGCTTCAGGTTTTACTGCTTGCTTTCTGTCATCGTGATTGTTATTTCATGATCAAGTTTTTTAAGAAATCCCAACAATCGCTCTAAAGAGAAACCATCTATTTTACCATTTTTAATTTGTGATACCTTTGGCTGATCAATACCAAGTTTTTCAGCTGCATAAGCCTGAGTCCAAGTATTTTTTTCTATAATTTTGTTTATTGCATGAAGCAACTTTATTTTTATTTCTGCACTGTCTAGGTTGTTTAACGATATTATTTCCATAATTCTTACACTCACATATCAATTAACTTTATTAAATATTATAGCATAATATTTAATATACCAAAATATTAACATCATATAATTTGTCAATAACTATATGATATTAATGTTTAAAACTTTAAGTTGATTATATATTGATATTTTCATCAAATTTCTAGTAATTTTAAATTACCATTTTACTATCAGCCTATCTGAAAAAATCATTTACAGAAAGAACAAGCTTAAAATACAAAAATAATTATTTTTAAATTCATCTTATATGAGAAGTTTATATCCCTATATCTTAAAATAGGTATTTATTTAAAATTTCTATTTTAACGAGAGTGGGTTTATGTCATACGTTATATTCACAATATAATTTAAATATTTGTTGCTTTTTAGCTGAAACATTATTTAGTTAGGTAAAGTTATGTTGAACATGATGGAAATAAAAAAAGATGTTGCTATCATTATGGGAAGCGAATCGGATTATAGTACTATGGTTCATGCTGTTGATATGTTAAAAGCATTAGAAATTTCGCATGACACATCCATAATATCTGCACATAGAACGCCAGAAAGGCTTTTCAAATTTGCTAGATCTGCGCAAGAAGAAGGCTTTAAGGTTATAATAGCTGGTGCGGGGGGTGCAGCCCATTTACCTGGTATGATTGCGTCACTAACTTGTCTACCTGTTATAGGTGTTCCTGTGCATAGTAAACAATTAAATGGTTTGGATAGTCTATTATCTATAGTACAAATGCCAAAGGGCGTTCCTGTTGCAACCATGTCTATAGGAGAAAGTGGAGCATATAATGCTGCTATCACCGCCGCATCTATATTGGCAATTTCTAACAGTGAAATTGCTGATAGGTTAAAAAAATGGAGAGAAAAACAGACCAAAGAAGTAAAAGAAAAACCAGTTTCATAATAAATCTATGGCAATAATTCTTTTAGACACAAAAACCATAAACCGTATAGCAGCGGGAGAAGTAATAGAAAGACCAGCAAGTGTAGTAAAGGAGTTGGTAGAAAATGCAATAGATGCTGGAAGTTCGGAAATAGAAATCAAAATAGAAAGCAGTGGGCGTAATCTTATTACTGTGACAGATGATGGAAATGGAATAGAAAAGGACGATTTAGAACTTGCGTTTATGCGCCATGCTACTTCAAAATTAAGCGATAGTGAATTAATAGAAATCAAGTATCTTGGCTTTAGAGGAGAAGCTCTGCCTTCAATTGCTGCAGTAAGTAGAATGAGACTATCGTCCAAAGCAAACGGAGCAAATGAAGCGTGGTCCATTGCCTACGAGGGTGGAGAAAAAATAGGAGAGCTTACTCCTTATTCTTTATCACAAAGCACACAAATTGAAGTACGCGATTTATTTTTCGCTACTCCAAATAGGCTGAAATTTTTAAAAACCGAAAGAGCAGAAACTCAAAGCATTGTTGATATCGTAAATAACTTAGCGATGATCAATCATAATATTGGGTTTACTCTTACTTCAGGTAACAAAAAGCTCTTAAAATGCGCCAAGCAGACTTCGTTATTTTATAGATTGTGTGAAATAGAAGAAGAATATCAAGGCAATTCTTTGGAGATCAATGAAGAAGAGGATGGAATTAAGCTTACGGGATATATCTGCAAACCGACCGTCAATCGTGGTAAATCTACTATGATCTATACGTTTGTTAATGGAAGGCCAGTTAAAGATAATCTACTGATTGGTGCAGTTAGGTATGCATATCATGATTTTATTCCAAGCGATAGATATCCTTTTGCGGCGTTGCATTTAGAGGTACCGTACGATCAAGTAGATGTAAATGTGCATCCAAATAAATCAGAAGTAAGGTTTCAGAATAAGAAGCTTATATATGAGATAGTGACAAGAGGATTAATTAAAGCATTGTCAAGAAGGATAGGCACCTTTGATGTCATTCCAGCTAGCGACCAGAAAACTGCTAATACGATCGAGAGTTTTTTGAAAGATTCATTATCAGATTTTTTTAGTAAATCTGATGTTCAGAATGAATTTTATGAAAGAAGGCCAAGCCCTTTTAAAAATCAACTAATAAAAGAATTTGCTTCTCCAAACGAAAGAGTAAAAAGCTTATCAGAACAGTCAAAATCGTTTGATTATACCGGCATACAGAAATCCCCATCACAAGCGAAAATTATGGTTCTAGAAAGAGAACAAGTTGATTTGATAGAGAGTCATCCTCTCGGGTTTGCACGCTGTCAGGTCTATAATACTTACATTATTGCCGAGGTAAGAGACAAATTAATTATAGTCGATCAGCATGCAGCTCATGAGAGATTAGTATATGAATGCTTAAAACGAAAATCAAGTATAAAGAGACAAAAACTGCTTCTTCCTGAAACGGTTGAAATCAAAAATCAAGCTGGAATGGAAATGATTGAAATTTATAAAGATAAGCTTTTCGAAATGGGCTTTGATATTGAGATCAAATCAGAAAGCAAAGTGACGGTAAAAGAAATCCCTGCAATTTTGGGAGCAATAGATGTAAAAGAGATGCTAATTAATGTAGTCGATAGATTAACGGAAATAGAGGATACACTACCTATAGAAGATAAAGTGAATAAGATATTGGCCACTATCGCTTGTTATGGATCAATTCGAGCAGGCAGAAAAATGAAATTAGAGGAAATGAATGAGTTGCTGAGGCAAATGGAAAAAACACCATATTCCGGACAATGCAACCACGGAAGACCAACTTGTATAGAAATGAAGCTAAGTGATATTGAAAAACTGTTTGAGCGCAGGTAAGAGGTTGCCATAAATATGTAAGTGCTCCTTCCTCATCATCCAAGTAGCCAAGAAACAAAAAAACTTACTTGACAAACTCCGCCAGCCCCCTTATCATGGCATTAAGGGTATTTATGACTCTAAAAAATTTGTTTTTGATCTACAGATTTAATGACAAAATTCAGGGTATTTCTTGGCGGATTACATCAAATTATAGCGGCTGCATGTCTTTTAAATTTTTTCTACTTCAGCCAAATCGCGCTTAAACTAAGCGTCAGCAAATTATTATAGCGCCAATTTAAAGTATTAGAGGGTCAAAACCAGCATCACGGGGCTTCTTTTGCCTTTTTTTCGTGTGGTAAATTTCTTAAACATTTGTAGCTAAAGCAATTTAAAAGCCCGTGAAACGCTAATTCTGGATTAAAAAGAGAATAGAAAAGGCAGGAGAGTAGGGTAAACTCAACAGATACAAAAAAAATAGATGAGGTTACCCATGGAAGATATAACAAAACTGTTTTGTCTG
>JAITXQ010000088.1 GCA_031284675.1 Rickettsiales bacterium
CTAAATGAAAAGATTTTGCTGAGAAAAAGGTCCATCATTGAGACGGTTTTTGGCTACCTCAAAAATAGACTTGAAATTGAACATACTCGCCATAGATCTCCTGTTAATTTCTTGGTTTATATCTTTTCTACTCTCATTTCCTATTCCATGAAATCCAAAAAGCCTTCCATTCCCTATACTTTCTTCCTTCCTTAATCCAGAATTAGCGTTTACAGGACCAAGCGATGCAGCGATCGGGATTATAAAAAGAATGTGTGCTATTATGGTTAGCAAATCATCACCACTACATATCATCGAAAAAACTGGATAACTTACTACCACAAAAGTCACAAATGCAAATTTCATTACTTTTTCTCTCCCTATCTTATCAGAAAGAATTGCAAACAATATGATCAACCCTCCGATATGTTGATTCCTATTGATATCAGGAAAGGTTTTTTATAGCTATTTAATAACTCTTTTAATGGCAATTTAGATGGATTTTTCTGTCTTTTATACTCTAGACTCTCATCAAGTATACATCTCATATATATGCTGATTAATCCCATTGCTAAACTTAAAACAAAAGGTAACCTCCATCCCCAAGATTCAAAATCAGATACTTTCTTGCATATGAGTACCGCTATAAGACTTAATATTGAACCAAGAATTGCACTTAATATTTCAATGCTGCCAAAAAATCCTTTTTTGTTTTTAGGAGCGTGTTCTATTAAGAACGGTGCATTTCCTGCTTCTCCTCCAAGGGATATACCTTGCAATAACCTTAAACAAACTACCAGAATTGATGCTAATATTCCAATGCTTTGGTACGCTGGCACAAAGGCGATTAACACGGTTGATAAAGTCATCAATATAATTGAGAACAATAGAGCAACCCTCCTTCCGTATTTATCACCAATGTGGCCAAATATAGCAGCGCCGATTGGTCTCATTAGGAAACCTACTGCAAACACCCCAAAAGCCTTCAATACGCTGGTTAACTGATCATCCGATGGAAAAAACACACCACCAATTATATTTATTAAGTGACCAAAAAGCATGTGATCATACCACAATAAAGTGTTACAAATTAAACTCGAGGATATTACTTCTGTTATTTGCTACATAATTTCTCTATAGCTCGTTTGGTATTATAATGATTTGCTTTACTTTTTCAAATGTAAACATTATATTAATAATGATATCTCATTAAATCTTAATATTTTTATATTATTGACTATATTCAGTATTTTCATATTATTGCCCATATACTCCAATGAAATACCATGTTTTGATGAGAAAGTTATTTTTATCTGCATACACAAAATCTTTTGATAGAACGCCATGACACATATTCCAGCTTTGTTAAAAGAGATGCTATCACAACTGTCACCGCAGAATGGTGGTATATATGTGGATGCTACATTTGGAGCTGGGGGATATAGCAAAGCAATATTGAAGTCAGCTGATTGTAAAGTATATGCAATTGATAGAGATGAAACAGTTACTAAATTTTATGATGATCTGAGCACAAAATACCCAGATAAAATAAAACTATCCATTGAGAAGTTTAGTAATATTAAAAATTTATTAGATAGCAACAATATTGAAGGTGTGGATGGAGTAGTTTTTGACATCGGAGTTTCATCTATGCAGCTTAATAATGGAGATAGAGGATTCTCATTCCTACATGATGGTCCACTTGATATGAGCATGGATAATTTTTCTCATATAAACGCTTCAACGTTTGTCAATGCTTTGCGTGAGGAAGAAATTGCAAACACTATATATAATTACGGAGGCGAACGCCATTCTCGTAAAATTGCAAGAGCGATAGTAAACGCACGGAAGAAAAAAACTATCAAAACTACATTTGAACTTGCGGATATTGTACGTTCTGTAGTGTTTCGCGGAAAAAGCAAAATTGACCCTACAACCAAGACATTTCAGGCAATCAGAATATGGGTAAATGATGAGCTGGGAGAACTTGAAAAGGGCATTAAAGCTGCATCTGAAATTTTAAATGAGAATGGCAAACTAATTGTTGTCACCTTTCATTCTTTGGAAGATCGTATAGTCAAAACTTTTTTTAAAGATCTACGCGAGCCAAGATCTACTGATTGTAAGACATTCTCTCTTCTAAATAAAAAAGTGATCAAAGCAAGTATAGAAGAAGTAAATGCAAATCCACGTTCGCGTTCAGCAAAACTAAGAGCTATACAGAGGTTATTATGAGAATTTTCTGTATCATTTCAATAGTTGTGTTTTTCCTTAGTATTGTAGGGCTATTTAAGGTAAAATTACATGTTCAGTCATTAAATAGAGAGCTAATAAAAATAAAAAGTGAAATTAATTTAGTACAAAACGACATAAAAGTTTTACAAGCAGAATGGAGCTATTTGAATAATCCAAAAAGACTTGCAAGCCTTGTGGAGAAATACCTGAAAAATAACTCTTTAATACTAGCTAGCCAGATTAAAAATCTTGACTCGATAAATGGTTGCAGTGTGTTAGCACAACTTAACTCAGATTAATGATTAAATTGCCTTGTACTTAAATATAGAGCAAATTTTCCAGCATAACTTTCATTTTTTTATATGTTTTACTTCTTTCTCTATATTTGATTATAGGCTTGAAAATAAACGGTAAGCCTAAAATTGTTAAACTTAAAGATAGGGTTAAAAGTATACAGAAGGCTTTGTATTTACCATGTCGCTCTTTCAGATAAAGCATCAAAAATCTACAAAATTTTTTGTAGTTTTCTTTGATGTTTTTTTCGCTGTGAGCCTTGCTAATAAACATATCTATTGCAGTATAACCATCATTACACTTAATGTTAAGGTCTGCTCCTTTTTCTATTAACAGCTGAGCTATATCAAAATAATCCTTTTGAACAGCAAGATGCAGAGATGTATAACCCTGTTGCTCACAAATATTCATATTGGCTCTAACTTCCAATAACATTTTCACAATTTTTGTATGGCTTTTTTTAACTGCTAAATGTAAAGGAGTTCTGTTACATTTAGTAACAGCATTAACGTTTACCCTGAGCTTCAGTAAGAGGTTCACTGCTTTAGTGTCACCATTATAGCTAGCTTTATGCAACCGAGCATTACCATTAAAATCTTGATCATTTGCATCTATTCCTTTTGATATAAGGAATGTTACCATTTTCTTATTATTATGCTCAACAGCGCAATCCAATGAATCAAAACCATGGTTGTTTTTTGTACAAATAAATTCTTTAAATTTAGCTTTTGCTTGCTGTTTTTTTACAATAAGTTTAACTATTTGCATTTTGTTGTTATATGCTGCTAGGAAAAGCGTAGTATTATTTTCTGCATCTTTAGCTTCTATGTTTGCCCCTTTCTTTATTAGATATTCTATAATTTCTGCTCTACTATCATAATGTGCAGTACATTGATAAATGGTTAAAAACAAAGGAGTGCAGAGATTATTATCTTCACATTCAAGATTTGCTCCGCTATCAATTAAAGTTTGGACGCTTTTTTTAGAGCCGTATAGTGAAGCTATGTGAAGAGGAGTGTAGCCTTCTTGGGCATCTTTTTCGTTAATTTTTGCACCTTTTGCTATCAAAAAATCTATTAATTCTGTATCATCTTGTAGTGCAGCAAGGTGTAACGGAGTAAATCCATTTTTATCCTTGGAGTTAATTGTCAGTTGATTAATAAGAAGTTTAGCAACTTTCTTGTGTCCATGCATAATGGCATAATGCAGAGGATTTCTATTTTCGTTGTCTGTGACATTAAAATCCGCTTCATGTTCTAGCAATGATTTTACTCTAACCACATCGCCTTTTTTTGTAAATTTGTGCAAAAGAGTGATTCCTTTCGCGTCCTTTGAGTTAATATCAAACCCACTTTCCACTAATTGATTTATATCTTCCTCACACACCATATCACTTAAATCTCTAATCGAACCCTTTTCGCATCAATAATACCCCTACTTAATTAAGTTTGAGTGAATCTATAAGAAATATATCATGGCTGGGATACTATGCATGAACATAGGCTTCCAAGAAGGATATCATCCAAGTAGCCAACACTGGCAAAAAACGGGGCTAAAATTCCTTGACAAGCTTTGGCAGCCCCCTTATCATGAAACTGAAGCTATTTATTTATCTTCGCAATCTCTGCAGTGGATTAATGACAAAAAAACTTAATGTATTTGGCGTATCATGTTTAATTTTTTGCACTATGTGCACTGTATGTCTCTATAAAATTTCTAGGTTTTTACCTATATAAGCCGAAACGCGCTTATAAAGCGTTTAAGACAGCAAAAAACGTCAATAGACAAGGGAGAATTTAAATACTAGCTACCCTGGGGTTTCTTTGCCTTTTTTTCATCTGGTAAATTTCTTAATATTTATAGCTAAGATTAGTGTCCCCCTTCGGGGATTGTCTCACCTTGAGGCGAAAGAAAAGTTATAATAGTCGCGTATGCGACGTTATAGGTATAATGCACATTCTAAATATGACATGAAGGTACATTTAGTCTGGATACCAAAATACCGTAAAAGGGTTCTTATGGGGCAAATTGCAGTCAGAACCAGAGATTTGCTGAGGCAAGTTGCGACGGAAAATGAGATTCAAATTATCTCTGGCAAAGTGTCTGTTGATCATGTTCACATATTTATTTTGTACAAACCCCAACAAAGTGTTAGTAAAATTATGCAGTTTTTAAAAGGAACAAGCTCAAGGTTGTTGATGCAGGATTTTACCAGTCTACACAAACAATTCTGGGGAAGACATTTGTGGGCAAGAGGATACTTAGCTGTCAGTTCTGGTACCATTACAGATGAAGTGATACAAGAATATATATCTATACAAGAAGGTGAGCCAGTTCATGATGATGATCAATTTCAAATTGATTAGGAATTTAACCCTTCACCTTGTAGGCGATGGTTGTTTAGTTACTAACTTTCATTTTGTGTGGCATATTTTTCCTTAAGCAGTTAAATAGCTATTTTATAATGAATTTTGTCAGTAACTGCTAGGACGCTATGCATAAGTGTTGAAAGTATCACAAGTAGTATCATAGAAGGTGGTTAACGGCATGTAAATCTCCTCCTGATAATAGAACAATTGATCGTACAAAAGAATCATTAAGATCTAGTGTG
>JAITXQ010000043.1 GCA_031284675.1 Rickettsiales bacterium
GATCTCCTGTTAATTTCTTGGTTCACATCTTTTCTACTCTCATTTCCTATTCCGTGAAATCCAAAAAGCCTTCCATTTCCTATACTTTCTTCCTTCCTTAATCCAGAATTAGCGTTTAGAGCATTATTCGCCAACCCAACATTAAAAAGATGCTCAATCATATCCTTTAAAAGATTTGATCCATAATAACTCTTAATTATACCACTGAACATTACAATGCCGTCAACCAATGTGAGAACTTGCCGCTAACACGCTTTTATCATAGGTGTATTAAAGTAATACATCTCATCCCAAAACACTACTTCTAATTCCATCCCTTTCCTAAAAATCTCACACATCCTTTTCTTTTCACAGTCACCAGCTTTTTCATATAGCTTATTTGTAACATTAGTAACCTCATCAATCGCAGCATTCATTGCTTTGCTATTGTAAATGTTGATCCATTCTTCGTACTTGCTATTTATAACCTCCTCGGTTGTTATCTTATTCATTATATGATGTATAATGATTTGGTATATATTAAAGCAAGGGTAAGATGCTGCTAAAGCTTCAGCAACAGAATCATGATATGCAGCACGCATGAAAAAGTCGGTAAAGGCAGAACAAGCCTTTGATTTCTTGTGATTATCAGATAGATCACAATCTTCAAAATATTTTTTATACTATTCTCGAATATCAAATGTCCCTCTTGCAACATTGATTAAACTACTCATTATTTCAACGTCATTAACTTTAGCTGCAATAATCAATAAAGCACGAGTGCAGTCTACTAAATATAGAAAATCCTGCTGAAGGTAGAATTTAAATTTTTCATAATCTAACATATTGTTCATTAATTCAACATTAAAAGGGTGTTCTTTTATTCTATCAATAAGATCAGATGATTCTTTTATAGCTATATTGTAGAATTCTCCTTTTGCTTTGTTATACATTTTATGAGCCTCATAATAAATGAAATATAAAAATTATTATTAATGCAGTATAATTATTATGAAAAGCTAATTACACTTTAATAATGAGTCAGTATATCAGTATTGAGCTATAAATCAAAAACTTTAGCAATCTAAAGAAATTTTGCTATTGTTTTCCATATTAAATTCTCTACAAAGATCAGCAGATAAGTCCATGTTTTCCCAAGAAAATCCACCATCGTTTTCTGACTCTTTACCAAAGTGTCCATAACAGGCTGTACGTTTATATATAGGACGGTTAAGTGATAAATGCTTGATTATGCCTTGTGTTGATAAATCTACGTTATTCTCGATAAACTTTTTAATCTTTTTTTCTTCTACCGTATTTGTACCAAATGTATCGATATAGAATGAAGTAGGTTTTGATATACCAATTGCATAAGAAAGCTGCACAAGACAACGTTCAGCCAAACCTGCAAAGACAATATTTTTAGCAAGGTACCTTGCCATATAAGCTGCAGATCTATCAACCTTTGTTGCGTCCTTTCCGGAGAATGCTCCCCCACCATGTGGAATATATCCTCCATAAGTGTCAACCATAATTTTTCGCCCGGTTAATCCACAATCACCAACTGGTCCACCAATAACAAACCTACCAGTTGGATTAACCAAGAGATTTTCCTCAGGGCACATCCACCTTTTAGGTAGAGATGAAACTACGTAAGGGTAAATGATTTCTTTTACTTTTAATTGATCCAGATCTTCAGGATGCTGTATTGAAACAATAATACTCTCAGCTCGTACTGGAAGACCATTCTCATATGCCAAAGTGATTTGTGATTTTGCATCTGGACCAAGTTTTACTTCTTTAGCCGCACTCATGATATTTTTCAGAATCGAGTGTGCATAAAAAATGGGTGCCGGCATGAGGGTTTCTGTCTCTGTTGTTGCGTAGCCATACATTATGCCCTGATCTCCAGCGCCTTGATCCACCCCTATAGCAATGTCATTTGATTGTTCATGCAGTAATATATTTACTTTTACTTTTCTCCAGTGGAAACCATCGTGCTCGTAACCAATATCTTTGATTGTATTCCTTACAATATTTTCAATCCTGCTATTTTCAATGTTAGGCCCGAACACTTCTCCAGCTATAATAACATTATCCTTGGTCACTAAAGTCTCTATTGCAGCTCGCGCAAAAGGATCAGTGAAAAGGTATTCGTCAAGTATTGAATCTGAAACTTGATCTGCTACTTTGTCTGGATGACCGGCTGCAACTGATTCACTGGTTATTAAATTTCTATATAAACTCATGCTTTAGGTTTCTGCTTATACAATATCAAAGTTGCTATAGAGAATTCAGCTAATAATTACTAAATGGTGGGTCTGGGAAGAGTTGAACCTCCGACCTCACGCTTATCAGGCGTGCGCTCTAACCACCTGAGCTACAGACCCCTGATTTATTTAAGCTGAAGCTTGCATATTATCTACAGGCAAGATATCAATAAAAGTCTTCTTATTTGCTGACCTTCTAAAACTAACCCAGCCTTCTACTTTAGCAAAAATCGTATGATCCTTACCTATACCAACATTTTTTCCAGGGTGGAACTTTGTTCCTCTTTGACGGACGATTATGTTACCAGGAATAACTTTTCCGTTTTTCTTTATTCCTAACCTACGGCCTGCGGAATCTCTACCATTACAGGAACTACCACCTGATTTTTTAGTTGCCATATCTTACCTCTTACTTTTGAAGATTAATTTCATTGATACGAAGAACAGTTATATACTGTCTATGACCAGTTTTCCTACGGTAATTTTTTCTTCTCTTCTTTTTGAAAATTATAATTTTTTCTCCTCTGCACTGTTCAAGCACTTCAGCTTTAACAGTAGCATTAGATGAATAAGACAAACTATTTTCTGAAAGGCAAATTATCTTATTGATTTCTACTTCCTTTCCTTCTTCGGCTTCTAACTTCTCTACTTTTATTATACTGCCTTTTTTGACTAAATATTGCTTTCCACCAGTCTCAATTACTGCAAACATGATAATACAAACTATTATTATTAACTTTAATCGTAAAGGATGTCATATATGCTGTCAAGACAAATAATTTCCCCCTCTTAAGCTGCATTAAATGCTTTCGGCAGATACAGGAACTGCACCATGAGCTAAAAGCAATTCCACAAGCTCCTGGTGATTATTATTAGCTGCATAATGCAATGCTGTCATTCCTTCATTATTTTTAGCATTAACATCCGCGTTGTGTTGTAATAGTATTTTCGCTATATCAACTTCTTCCATAATAGCAGTAAAACGCAACTGAGTTTTATCATATTTTCCCTTAGCATTAATATCAACGTTACACTTTAGTAATATTTTAGCTACAGCAACTTTTTCCCCTACGGCAATAACAGCAAGATGTAATGGAAAATCACCATCTTTGTTCTTGGCATTAACATCAGCGTTGTGTTTTAGTAGCACTTTAGCTGTGTCAACTTCTTCCATCATAGCAGCAAAGTGGAGTGGAGTGTTGCCATCTTTATCCATAGCATCAATATGAGCACCTTCTTGAATAAGATACTCTGCTACATCGGAGCTTCCATACAAAGCAGAGTGGTGTAATAGAGTTCTACCAACTTTGTCCTTAGTAACATAAGCACCTTTATTGATTAGGTACCTCACTATACTCAATTCTCCATTTTTAGCAGCTGAATGCAATGGAGTACTATCAAATTTGTCTTTAGCATTAACATTAGCACCCTCGTTGATGAGACATTTCACCATATCAAACTCTCCATTTTTAGCAGCAATGTGCAATGGAGTCCGGCCATATTCGCCTTTAGCATTAGTGTTAGCACCTTTACTGATCAGGCAATGGCGTCAACTTAAGAGCCTCCATTAGCAAACTCTCCTAAAAACGTGATGACGTTTAGGCTTATCCACTTTATTGCGGCTATACAATCGTCCTGGTTGGATTTTAACTTTAGCGCG